>NZ_NUMC01000017.1:69144-106876 GCF_002577655.1 Bacillus sp. AFS040349
AATTCATCTAGGAAAAGAACTCCAAGATGAGCTAATGACGCCGTGAGGACGAGTGGATAAAAATACGCAAAATATAGATTGATATTTTCTATACCTTCTATATGAATTACGTCGTACTTTAACACTAAACCTCATATATGGTGCTTTTGCAGAAACGATAAATCCCTCCTCTCTCTTTAATTACAAAATAAATAGCCCATCACCTTTAACTTATGTGATGAGCTATCATTACCTTGTTTATATTCTTACTAATTCAGCTTTTCGTATAAACCCGGAAGCATACCGAGAAGTGTGGTTATGATACCTAGTAACGTAAGAGAATTAGCTATTTCAGATGCACTATATATCGACGAGTCATAGCCAGAGATATTAAAAAATATTAAAAATAAAAATGAAAGTAAAATAAAGAAGTAGATTGAAAGTATAGTAATTCTTAAAGTTATTTGTTTAAAGTTTTGTTTAAACCATTCTTGAAATTTCTTTTCTCCAAACAATTCTTTCTTATTAGCAGAAAATGCAAGACCTAAACAAATCAAAGCAAATATTATTGGTAATAGAAATGCTAATAAGATACCAAGCCAACTAGATCCAACCCAAGTAGTAATCAGATCAACTACAAATACTACAGATAAAAGCGCCACAAAGATAATTATATTAAAAATAATAAAAGCATTATCATATTTATTTGTTTCTTTTTTCAAATGCCAGACTAACCCACCTAAAATCATTGTTAGTATAAACAGAAATATTAAATTAAGATTCATATTAATCCCCTTTTCCTAAACCGTGAAATACTGTCACCTATTTACTCTTTGATACTTAATTGTACCTTTTTCTTTAATTCTGCTTTTAAAGTTTTTACATAAAATTCAAGGAAATCCTTTATTGGATATTTAACAAGTTTATCATTTTGAGTAAAGGAGACTCCAGAACTCTTCATATAGCCGATAATTTTCTCCAACGATACAACAAGGGTATCACTTGTTTGATTTTCGTTTATCCACTTTAAGATCACCTTTCTCCAATACTGCGTATCTCCACTAATGTAAAGTTCTCCTGGAATAGGTTGAGACAACAGCAAATCTCGAACCTTCTCTTTTCTCCTCTTCTCTATTTTATCTTCTGTACTTTCATAGTTTGCTACAGTAGAATTCTGTTGATAAGTGTAGTTGCTATAACCGTTATGTCTTATAGAGCCGCGGTCCCAACCATCCGGATGAACCTCGATTGGCCTTAAAGCCGCTCTTCTCATCGTTTCTTGCATTTGTCTTTCGATTTCTTCATCTTCTAGCTCTTTGGCTTTTTGTCTTTGTTTTTGCCATTCCACTTCTCGAGCCCTTAATCGTGCCCTTTGCTTTTCTTCCTCTAGTTTAACTCTTTCTTCCTCTGCTCTGATTCTTTCTTGTTCTTCTCTCAACCTTTGTTGTTCTAACTCAAATTGTTGTTTCCTTTCAGTTAGTTCCTTTAGAAAACCATTTCTCCTCTCATCCTCATTTTCCTTTGAAAGTACAAAATGATTTTGATCGGCATTCACTGACAACGCTCGTGCCAGGGGTACTTCAGAAGATGATAGTTTATAAAAAGTTATATTCCGATCATGTTGTGATATGGGGACGAACCGAAAGATTGTACATAACCGATTAAATACGTCTACATAAGCAATATTTCTAGTGTTAAATTCGTCTGCGCTTGATCCTGTATCTTTCCTAAAAAAGTCTAATAAATCACCTTGTAAATTTCCCTCTAGAAATGTATCCCACAGACTATCTTCATGAGTTTTACTAGTTACATAAGTTTCAGCAGTAAGTAAGGTTCCTTTATTTGTCTCTTCTAAAAAAGAGAGCCAACTATAGTCCACAAATGAAAAGGGCTTAAAACCTTCTTCTTTATAGGTTTTCATTCGTTTGGACAAATGACGAGCATAGCTACCTGAAGTTAACCCCTGATCGATTGCAGTAAAATAATCAATCGCCCATCGTTCACCAGAGTTCGGAAACTTAATGATAAAATCCGGAATAAATGATAGTTTCATTTTGTAATGATACCCTCGATCAATCTCAACGTCGTAGGGTTTCATCTCACCTTCTAATATCTCTTTAAAGATGGTGAGACCAATATCTTTCTTAGATTTAACCTCATGCTTAGAAACATGTTTATCATACGTTGTGGTATTTTCTGAGTAAGAACATTCACTTTCATCATTATGGCGAAAATAAAACGGTCTTCCCTCGTCTTTGGTTAAATTCATATTTACTGGTTTGTTACAGCATAAACAAGTAAACGCACTCTTCTTCGAAAAAACTCGATAATTATCTTCGAACCAACGCTTTACTTCAGGCCGTGTTAAGTTTTGTTGTTCTAGCTCTCTTCTTTTCAGTTCTATGTTAAAGACGGAATTATGTAGGTAGGCCGAATCCAAGCAATACACATCCCTTCTAATCTAATATTTTCTAAGACTATTATATCATTATGTGAAATTATGGAAATGTAATATTCAGAAAAATCAACCTTTAAATGATCATTGAATACTAGGTTTGTAGTTTTTTTGGTAGTTAGCCTTTATAATTAGGATATTAGTTATAAATGGGAGCGATTCATTTTGGTAAAAGGGAAAACAACTAACGGGTTAATGCGCCACCTTAGAGATAAGCATGCCATAGAAATTAGCGGTAGCAAACAGAAAAAAGATTTATTAAATATCGGTTATTATCATGGATATAAAGGATATCGTTTTATCGGACAGGCAAACCACCAAATTCCCTATACCAACTTTGATGAGGTTGTTGGGGTGTATGAGTTTGATACAAACCTTAAAACACTCTTGTATCCAAGAATTATGTTCATTGAAACAGCGATTAAGAACTATACACTTAATACCTTAATTGGAATAGGGCCGGTGGACTTCGATTTTGTTTTTTCACACCTATTAAATGATTATAAGAAAGAAAATACAGGTAATAGTAAGTATAGGGATAAAATGAAGAAACGGCTTGAATTACGGAACAAAATCAACCAACAGATTAGTTACAACTATTCTGAACAAAAGGCCGTGATTTCACACTTCTTCCATAAGAATGAACCGATTCCACTGTGGGCTATATTTGAGGTCATTAATCTAGGAGAATTTGGATTCTTCCTACAGTGTTTAAATCAAAACACTCGAATAGCTATTGCTGAAGATTTAAATATGCACACTACAAATCATAATCAGAATGGAAGAATAGTGGAAGATATTATATTCCTTATTAAAGAGCTTCGTAATGCAGTAGCTCATAACTCTGTAGTCTTTGATTGCAGGTTTAAAAAGACGAATCCGCCTTCTAGGCTGAAGGAATACTTACAAAGTGAAACAGGAATCAACAACATCACTTTTGACACCATTGTTGATTATTTTATCGTTGTAATCTTCCTACTGAAAAAGCTCGGTGTTACCAAAACCGAGTTAAAACAGATTGTCAGGAAGTTCTACGCTGAATCTGAAAAGCTAAGAAGTACAGTACCGATACCTGTTCACACCTCTATTATGGGTTCTGATTTTAGAAATAAGGTGAATAATTTAACAAGCTACATATAGGCTTGTACTTTACGAATAGGATAAACTGTAGTATCATATTATATAACTAATAGCGGTGTATAGCTTCGGCTTACACTTAAGGGGACTGGATGCGTCTGGTCCTCTTTTAATTTTGTCCGGAATCGACAACAACAAAAAGGTCCCCCAAGCGGCTGCATCAGCCAACTCAGTGGGTTTCTCAAATAGTTCTTGAAGATGTAAAGTTGTCATTTTACTCGATAATGAAATACCTCTCTGGTTCCGCCCTTTTCCGGTGCTTTGAATCTTTCCATTTTTCCCTGCTTCATTAATGGTCTCAAAATAACTTGGAAGGTGTGCGTATTATAACTGTCCATCCTCTCATTCATACAATATACAATCTCTTTAACTGCTTTTGGCAGCAGCTCCTCTACCTCAGGCCCTTTGAGTAACGCCTCATGTTTCCCCTTCGTTTTCAGCTTCTTTTGCTTACTTTTTCGAAGCACAGGGACGGTTCCCGTGCTTCTTGCAACCTCCTACACCTTAAACAAAAGATTAGGAGAAACACCCAAAATCCTTGCTGCTTGTCTCAGGGAGAGTCCTTCAATATTCTTTACCTTTCTTAAAATTTGATTTCTTTGTTCACTAGGCAAGCTCTTTACTTGTGGTACTTCATAGCTCGCAAGGCATTTTTTAATTTCGATTCTTGCTTCTTCATCTGTTAGTCTTCTCTTAATGTCGTCGTAGTCCTCTAGACATTTATCTGTATTTTGTAGCTCATTAAACTCTTTAAATCTCGATTGTGCAATTGAACAATTAGGTGAAAACATACGTAGAATATAGTTACATTCGAGTAAATCAGTAGGGTATACATTCTCTCCATAATAACCAAGGCAGCTACTCCACTTCCATTTCTCGGGACCTGTAACGATACCTGCTTTTACCGGATTTTGATGAATGTATCTTGTGACCGTGATCAAATATTCTTGTGTCTCTACATTTTCACTTTTGAATCGATCTTGAAAAAGGTGACCATTCGTATGGTATTTCCAGTTGTAATAGCTAGCATAGCTTACACCGATTCGCTTCATGACCAGAGATATCTCTTCATTGCCTTCTTTTACAAGCAAATGAACATGATTATCCATCAAGCACCAGGCATATACTTTCATAGCTGTCCTTATTTTGTATCTTTTCAAGGTTTCAAGAAATTTAATTTTGTCATCATCGTCGTGAAAGATTTCCTGCCTATTTGCTCCTCTATTAATGATATGATAAACACCTGTACTACTTTTCAATCTAGCACTACGAGGCAAACGATCGACCACCTTTCAATTAATTAATAACACTTAAAATTGATTATCGATATAATGGTTTATTCGCTTCTCCTGTCAAGGAAAAATGAGTAGGTGGTGCTAATTTTCTCAAAAACATCGCTTCCTTTAGATCTTCATCAGATATCAAGACTTCTCCCTTTATGTCCGCAATTGTTCTCGCTAAACGAATGATTTTTATTTGGACTCGATTACTTAGACCCTGTTTACTAGAAACTTGTTGTAAATCGTATTGTTGCTTCGGTGTCAGGGGGCTGCTTTGAATCAATTGTTCAAAGGGAACCGTACCATTACAAATTTCCTTCCCATATCGGTTGTACTGGTTTTCTCTTGCTGAGGCTACGCGTTTTTTTATGTCTTCAGAAGAATCAATTCCTTTAAAATCATGTCCTTTAAGGTTCACTGCTTGTAAGGTTAGGAGAATATCAAAGCGATCTAAGATAGGACCAGACACCCGATTTTTGTAGGCTTTTATCTGCTTTTCTGAACAGGTACAATAGTGATCATTTGAGCCGAAGTATCCACATGGACATGGATTCATTGCAGCGATAAAAATAAAGTTTGCAGGGTACGTTACAGTTGAATGAACTCGACTTATCGTCACCGTTTTACTTTCTAAGGGTTGCCTGAGCATATCTAATGTTTTTTTGGAGAATTCCCCTAATTCATCTAGGAAAAGAACGCCGCGATGAGCTAATGAAACTTCTCCAGGCTTTGGGTATGTTCCACCACCTATAATGGAAACGGATGATGCAGAATGATGAGGATGACGATAAGGAGGTTCAGATGGAGAATGATAGGAGGCACCTGCAATTTGATAGAGGCTAACTTTTTCAAGTTGGCCTTCTTCTGATAATTGGGGGATGATAGACTGAAAGGTTTCGGCTAATAAACTCTTCCCACATCCAGGAGGACCTTCCATTAATACATAGTGCTCCCCACTTGCAGCTATTTCTAATGCTCGTTTTGCATATTCGTGTCCAATAACTTGATTAAAATCGCGCAATATAGGCTGGCTCTCTTTTAACGTTTTTTGAGGTTGGATAAACGGTAGGAGTTGTTGACCACGTAATACATCTATGACATCTTGCAGTGTTTCAATGTATACAAGCTCTAGTCCTGTTATTTCTATATTAGGGATTGTAGGGTCATAGGGGAGAAAAAGTTTACGTAGCTGTAATTTCTTAGCGGCGAGAATGGCTGCCAGCATCCCTTCAACTGGAAGAACTGATCCATCTAAGGATAATGCTCCAATAAAGCCTGAATCCTTTGGAATACTTTCTTTCAAAAAGTTACCGCTTTTTAACACACCCACTGCTATCGCAAGATCAAACAACGGACCATTTTTCTTCTGCTCAGCTGGTGATAGATTAATCGTTACCTTCATATCAACTAACGAAAAACCCAAACTATGAAGAGCTGCAGCAACACGTTCCTTCGATTCCTTTACCGATGCATCTGGTAATCCTACTATGATCATCGTTTCGAGTCCTTCCTTTACCTGCACTTCGACTTGAATACGATACCCCTCAAGCCCTTTCAAACCAATACTAGTTACTTTTGAAGACATGACAATTCCCTCCAGTATGTAAAATAACTTGCTTGATTCACAATAATGTATAGTTATTCTAATGAGGTATGAATTTGATATTGTTTACATTAACAATAGAAATAAAAGTTAGATCAGTAGATTTGATTTTTAACATGATAAATTTAATGTTAAAACATGATGCTACATTATTCTCCAATTCTACATTCGCTAATTTAATTGGATGATTACTTGCGATAACAGATTAGGATATTTCTAGTTAAGTAGTTTTATTGTTTGAAGAAGAGTATAAAGCAGTAGTTTTAGAAGAGTTAGCCTTATTTGCGAGGTAAATAAAATAAGGCTCTTTTACAAATCCATCATATATTAGTTTCCCATTTTTTTCAACAATTCTAAATTGAATTTCAGGAAACTTTTATTCAATTTTTTGGAGGAAGCGCGAGAACCGTCCCCGTGCTTCTCTTCTTTTGTTCCTCTAATTATTTTTTAACATTTCATTCGATAAAAGTCAGGGTGTAGTATTGCCCGTCTCCTTAAATCATAAAACAAATTGTTCATGAATTAAAAGAAGCACGAGAACCGTCCCCGTGCTTCTGGTATATCTTTTGTAACAACGCAATTTGCACCGATCCTAACATCATTTCCTATTTTGACACTTCCTACAATAACAGCATTTGCTCCTATAATACAGTTATCACCGATGATAGCGGCTGTTTCGTTTTTACCTTCTGTTATAGTTACCCTTTGTAGTATAGTACAATTCCTTCCGATTTTTGCGAAATGAGAAATAATTATCCCGTTTAAACCATGATACAAAATAGGTGGTTCTGAAAAAAAAGCACCCTTTCCCATATCTGTACCCAAAGATGCGTTATTAAAGGCATCCATCTTTTTTATTCTTAATAGATAATAATATCTGATTAGTTTAGGAACCTTTGAATTTGGATTTACAACTTCTGCTCGCATTTTCCAATACTTTTTGTGATTATAATGTTGTATTTGGTTTAACACAAAGCGGACAACTGGATTATCTAAATTAACGTTAATCTCACTTTCCCCCTTAAAATATCTATAGATCTATTCTAACAAGTGATAAAAATACTTTACTGCTGCTTAATGCCCATAACTAGTAAAGCTACACAAGTATATGGTCCCATATTGCCAACTCTGCCTGAAATTAGTATGTTCATTTTTCATAATCAACTAGAATCAAATAATAACTACTAAACGAATTGCTACTTACAATAAATTATATTAAATACTATAATTACTCAACACCTATATACCTTAAGAACAATCTCTTGTACCCTTAGTTGGTTCTTACCTTCCTAATCTTTCTAATTATTTTATTAGATATCTTCACTATTATATTTTTAGGGCCTAGTTCAACAATGGATTTGATATAATAAAGTCTATTATATCGCTTTATATATCTTTCCATATGATTAATAAAGTAATTCAAATCACCTAATTCTACTGCTTTTTTAAAGCTTAAATGACTTTGCTTAGAAATCTCCATTCGTAAGTCTTGAATCATTTTTCTAAGAAAAGGAATATTGTTAGATGCTGGTATTCTTTTTTCTGGACGCCACTGTCCCATTTGATCTTTTTTATATAACCTATATCCAAGCTCCTCCCGTGTGTGTTGAAAATGACTTGCTTGGGATTTTACAATAGTTTCCGCACTTATGTTATCTAGTTTTACTTTTTTAGTTCTAATACCTTCTTCAAGAATATTTGCTATTAATTCATTACGAACGAGAATAACGTTGTTTCCTTCACTATCTGAAGTATATTCTGGTAACCAAGCGTCCCCTAGTGTAACATCTGCAGTTTCATTCATTACATCATCAGTAAAATCTGAGGCATTACTCTTAAAAAAGCCCTGTCCCCAATTATGTCCTAATAATTCACCCATCTTTTTAACAATAGTAATCTCCTTGCCATTAACAGTACCTGTCAATTCTACACCATAACTATTTGAAGGTTCGTTAGGAACTTTTTTTCTAAAATCAATAAATTTTAAATCTCCGGGTTTTATTCCTACCTGCCAGGCCAAACACTCAGCAAACTTTGCACTTTTTTGATGACCACAGATGAGACCTACTGTAAATTTGATTCTTTCCTTAATAATTGGATCTTGTTCAGATAAGAGTCTGATTGCCATTATAAAACTTGGGATTCCTATTATAGCGTATCTACCAGGGACTTCCTTCAATTTGTTAATTACTTGTGAAAATTCTACAGGATAGTATTTTGTTTTTGCTCCTTCCTGTATCTCTTCAATTGTTCTAGATATATCGTATTTAAAAAGTACTGAATCTTCCTTGTCTTTATTTTCCTTAACATGTATTACTCCATCAATCAGCTTTCTTTCAAGTAATTCTTTGAAAATCCATGTACCAAATCCACCTGAGCTTGCATTTTTACGGTAGTTACCTTCTACTACATGGCCAGCATAGAGCTCTTTATAGTATCCTATTCTTTTATCATATTTAATGCCGGGAATCTCTGCATACAGTTTTCTGCTAATTTCATCTTCATTAGGGCTTGTTTTTGAATTAGGACTTACCGATAACATTGATATTTTATTTTCTTGTTGTTCTTCAATTTCGGATACTATTTTAATGTTTGGTCTATATTCGCCAAATTCATTTAATTCCATTTTTACCTTTTTGTTTACTACTGCACATGCCCCAGTCCCATAAGTGTAATCGTTTTTAACTATAGTATCGATATATTCTTTTAGATCACTCATATTTTTCAAAACACCTGCTTAAATTAAATTTTATATTAACTAACAAAACATGGATAATCATTATTGTTTGAAAAGTTATCAGTTTTTGCTCTTTACTTTCCTTATATATAATGTATTCCTAGCAAATCTTTTAAAAGATAATAATAATTCCTTCTCATACTTATTAAAGCCAAAAAACCACATTAATATAGAATAAACAAAAGAAAATAGTACAATCTTATAAATAAAAGTCATAAGTCTATCTTGTGGTAGTAGAAGATTTAGCATATACCCTGCAATTAATGAAATTAACACTGGTATGGTTATTAATAGTATATTTCTCCAGAAAAGTGGAATATTTATTTTAATTCTACGGTAATAATATATATTCATAACAAAAGCATTTCCAATGAGATATGATAGTCCCGTACCAACCGCCACTCCGATACCCCCATACAATTTGGCCAAAGGTACAGAAATAATTACATTAACAATGGCAATCATTATTAAGACAACTGAGCGAAATCCCTGTAAATTTTTTGCTTGTAAAATAGAAAGACCAAGATTTTGTATTAATGGTATAGTAATTGGAACCATAATAATAAGTGACATATAATAAGCGTCTCTGTAACTCTCACCAGCCCAAAATTCTATAAAGGGGCGTCCGTATAATATAAAACCACATATTATATAAGCCATAATAATATACTGAATCCTACCGAATTTTATCATCATATTTGTTAATTCTTCATTGCTAGCCTTTTTAGCAATCATCATCGAAATCCTTGGTAAAAACAGACCACTTAAAGCTGTAGAAAATTGCAAATATAGCCTAATAAATTGAATTGCTATAGCAAACACAGCAACTGCTACTGTTCCCGAAACTGCCCCTAAGATTATTTGTCCAGTATTCCAATTAACTTGGTCAACCACTATTCCAAGAAAGATAAAAAAGGAATAAGCTAGTATTTCTTTTAGTAATTGATAATCCAACTTGCCAAGATTAATCTTTATTCTAATATATTTAAAGCAGTAAAAAACATTAAACAATAACATAGTAATATTTAATAATGCCGTTACTAGAACCATCATAATCGATCCATACCCCATAAATAAAAAAGGTAAAGTTATTAACGGGTTCATTATTGAACGAATTATTCCTACCAACTTTACAGCAATAAACTTTTCATACGCTTGCATGATGGATCCGAAGACTGACAATGGAAAAGAAAGCGCAAAGTTAATGATTAAGATTATGATCATGACTTTAGCTTTTTCTAATTCTACATAAGTTAGACTGCTTCCAAATACATTTTCAACCGTGTTATAAAGCATCACTCCAATTAGAATGGTTAAAACCCCGATGATAGAATACAAAAACAAGAACATACCATTCAGCCTTGCTTCTGATTCTTTATCACCTATTGCTCGATTTCTTGCAACATAGCGTACGATGGCATTTCCTAAACCTAAGTCCATAATGCTTAAATAAGCAGAAACAGAGCCAATCATGGCGTACAAACCGTACTCTGATTGGCCCAAGAGTCTAATCATAATTGGCGTATATAATAGAGCTATAATAAATGTAATAAAGATAGATAAATAGGATAATATCGCACCTGCTTTAAGCTGATTTACTTTCAAACAAGTTCCTTCTTTCCAGTACTCTTAATCTAATTTTTAGTTAAAGTAGCAATCTCGTATAATGCTTTATTTATTGTTTCAATTGCAGACATATTAGTCTTCTTCATCTTTTCTTGAATCCCATTATATTCACTTTCAATTTTCTCCAATAAAAACTTTAATTTTTCTCTCATCTCCTCGTAGTTTAAATATCTAACATCTATAATGTATTCGTCAAGTCCATACCTCGCCCCAATAATCCCCCAATATTTAGTACTATAAGATAATGCTATTGCAGGGATTTCACACTGTATTGAAGAAACGATGGGATGCATCCGACTAGATATTGTAAATAATGATTTTTGAATATATTGCCTAACCTCATATGGGTACATCTCATTATTCTCTACAATCACTCTATTGCTATACCTGTTTTTAATTTTATTAAAAAGTTCGTTTGTAATTTTCCTATCATCGACAGGTTCTGGTTTTAACACATGTGCTAGTAGTACTAACTTTTTATCTGGATATTTTTCCATAATTTCATCAATCATAAACAAGTTAAAATCTATCCAATCATTTCTGCTCCCATCTTTTGAGTATCTATAAATTAACTCACTAGGACAATATGTGATATACTCTTTGGTCTTTTCTATTTCTTCTTGTTTAGAGAGAGGAAGCAAAGCTAAATCATCCATAATATTGATATTCCCTATGCCTAACTTTTTTAGATAATCATTGGTTAAGGGGTCTCTCGGATATATTCTATCTAAGTTACTTAAAAGGTGCTTCATCAAGTTCTTTCTAAAGGATATATATGGCCCCATAGTTTGTCCAAGCATTACAACTTTCAATCCATTGTTTTTTAAGATATTAAACTTGATTGCATTTAAAACAGGTCCCTTCCACCCGTAATCCTCGGTAAAATCGTCACCGCCTAAAACCACTAATAAATCAATTTCGCTTGCAAAGTCAGATAAGACTTTCTTTAACCCGAAATATGCAAATAAATAATCGTTTCTATTTAAATTTTTTTTGAACAAAGAATCCATTGGTACAGAATAAACATCTTTTACTCCTGTCGCCTTAACTAATCTATCAATATTTTTTTCATCTAAAGTTTCAACATAGTATTGATTATTTTTTCCGGTTACTTTATTAAAATAGCTAATAAAATTCTCACCCATCATCATGGAACCATAATTAAATGTATTAGAGCAGTTGCTTATATATATATTCATAATTATCTCCTTAAAAAGCAATTTATATAGAATAAAGTTGTTTAATAAACCAACAAGTGACGACCATTTGAAAGGTATTGTAACCGTCCTTTTTAACTAAACTGTATATATCTGTATTGAAATACAAACAAGTACAATATACTGAGTAGCGATATTGATATAATTAATAAAACTAAAATAGACTTTGTTAGCTTCTTATTTTTAGATGTTTGCCTCCATGTAATCGCAGCATGATTTACTTCCGATGTATATGGGTAAATATTTTTTGATATTAGCATGATATAAATCGGTGATAAAAAAATTAAAAAATTTACAAATC
The DNA here is from genome assembly GCF_002577655.1 of Bacillus sp. AFS040349. NCBI lineage: Bacteria > Bacillati > Bacillota > Bacilli > Caryophanales > Bacillaceae > Bacillus > Bacillus sp. AFS040349. The sequence goes on from NZ_NUMC01000017.1 coordinate 81,480, forward strand.
TAACGAATATGTGATAATTTGTTATCGAACCTATTGTGAATGCAATAATTAATGCTGAAAACCTTGTGATACCTTTCAGCTCTTTTATACTTTTATTTACATTCATAAAGTATAAAAATGTTATCATTATAGTTATCAGTATAAGGTACTTGGAGATAGCTGGGATAATAGGATAATAGTCCAAAGTAGAATATCCCTCTATTTGCATTATTAATAATTTAAATAGTTTAATATCTGTCAAGGAATCCAACATATTAATTATCATAAAAGATCCGAATGACCACGCAATTAGGACTATATTTATTATCTTTCCTGTAAATTTATTATAAAGATATAACAATAACCTAAATAATACCAGGACAACAGTACTTGAATGGAAAAAACAAAGCAATATATATATTAGCCAACAAAATAAGCTATTTTTCTTTTCAACTAAATCTATATAAAGAAAATATGCAAATACTGAAAATGCAAGCATATTTCTTATACCGCTCAGCAACCCAAGATAATTAAATGTACCCACAAAAAATAGCATTGCTAAAAGCATGCCTAGTTTACTGACATTATATCTTATTCCTAATTTATAAATTGTTTTAAATGTTAAAGCATAGGTAATAAAAACTGTAATTGCAGGTAAAAAACCATTATATTGCAGGAAACTTATTAAATAAAAATATATACGGAATATTGGTAATGAATCATAGTAATTATGATTGGAAACTACCTCTATGCCACTTATACGGATGGCTTCTAACACTTGATAATGTTTATACAAATCCATAGTATTATTAGGAACTACAAAAAAACCGATAATAGCAAGGATAAAGCTTATTAAAAGAAAATAATAGTTTAGTTTCTCTCTTGGGAATATAAAGGATGTAATTAAGAAAAAAAAGGAAGCAATTAATAATGCGAACATTTAAATCTCCTACCTCGATACTAACAGTTTATAAAAGCCAGCTAATATGGATTTGCTTTTTTGCTTTAATAAAAAATATAGAATTTTACTTTTCAAGTCTGTATTACCACTACTATAGTTAACATAATTTTCTTTAAAATATCTAACAAGGAATTCTGGCTCCCACTCTTGAATCTTTTTCTTTATATTTTTAATTGTTTGAGTTGCTGCCAACTCAGAAATACAATGATGTAATGTCGAATAAGAATATTCAAATAATAAATGTGAAGACATCACTTCTGACATTTTGATATTGTTAAAGAAATTTGAAAGATATAACATCATGTCATTGTATAGATAAAATCTATTTTCCCTATAAATTGTTGCTAATGTATTTGTTTCAATTATATAATGATACCCACAATTGCTAGAAACATGTACAGATGAAATTGCTTCGAAATATCTGCAATAAAAATATTGATCTTCAAAAAGATTAATATCTTTATCAAAATAGATACTATTTTGTGTCACTATCTCTCTTTTAATAAGTTTATTCCAAGAGTACCCAAATAAATTTTTTTTAAATAACTCATATGCAGCATCAGAGATATTATGGTAAGTTTTTTCTTGAGAACAAACCTTTTCTATAGTTCCCCTATTTTCTTTGGTAAAACCTGAAACCACAATATCTGAATTACTTAATATCATACTATTTACCATTTTTTCAACATAATCTATATCAATAAAGTCATCTGAATCTATAAACATCAAATATTTACCTGTACTAATAGAAATTCCCAAATTCCGCGTATCAGATGGACCTGAATTGTCTTTATTGAGCAGAAATAGACGTTTATCATTTTGTATAAAAGACTCACATAATTCCTTACTTTTATCTGTGGAGCCATCATTAATTAATATAACTTCCAAATTTTTATAAGTTTGGTTACAAATACTTTTTAAGCACATATTTAAGCTAGACTCTGCATTATATACAGGAATAATAATACTTACCTTTTCCATCAACTATGACCCTTTCAAAATTAACATTATTCTGGTTGAAAACAGTAAACTTTTTATATGCTTTTTCCTTAACAAATAAAGGAATATCCTATCTCTAAAACTATATACATTCAACTTTTCTAAATTGTTTTTTACTCTTGTATTTATTAATATTACTTCAACCAATGAGTATTTTTTCTTCAACGATGTCTCTCTACCATTTACAATATGAATTATTGAATCTTTAATAACTTTAAAGACCTCATAACTATGTCTATAACCATTTTTTTTATTAGAAAAACCGTTGTGTTTACTTATAAAGCTTTCAATAATGTTGAAATTTTCCATCATTATACTAAAATATTTATCAAATACTCTTCTTGAAGATTGCGAAGGGTATTGTATATAGTGATATAAGGGCTGGTTAATAATGATTATTTTTTTAGAATGTTTAAGATAGAGTAGATTAAAATATCCATCCTCACCCATAGGAATATTTATAGGGAATCTTAAACTATTTTTTTTTATTATAGAAGATTTATAAATTTTATTCCAAAGTGGATTTATTACACCCTTATCATAATACTCCCAAAAGTCTTTAGCAATGTCCTCCACATTAAGAGTTTGCGTCTTATTTGACTTGATTGATAGGATATTTTCATTCATATTTGTAGAAAAATTTAGATCATGTATAGCATAACCACAAATAACCATATCAATTTCACTGTTTATTGATTTATACATTTTTTCTACCATGTTATTTTCTAAAAAATCATCTGAATCAATAAACACCAAGTATTCTCCAGTCGCAATTTCAATTCCTACGTTTCTCGCATTAGATACACCTTTATTTTCTTGATTTATAACCCTTATTCGTTTATCTTTCTCTTCAAATTCTTGACATATACTTAAACTTTTATCTGTAGAGCCATCATTAATTAAGATTAACTCTATATTAGTATAACTTTGACTTAAAATACTTTTTAAACAAGAAGGTAAAAATTCCTCGCTATTAAATACAGGAACAATAATTGATATTAGTCCTTTCATGTTTTTCCTACTTTCAATTATTAATATTTATTTTATAGGGTCATTTCAAACTTTTTAATAGCTTGTCCTTTTCCCATATAGTAATTTACCAAACTAATTATCTATAATTTGACTAAACTGTTCCAAGGAGTTTTTATTGGTATAGCTTTGTGCTTTTAAGAAATCTTTACATTTAGTGATTAGATCGGGATTATCCAATATCTTTTTAATTTCTTTATATAAATCTCTTTCGTTATTGTTACATACAAAGCCTTCTTTATTTTCTTTAATCATTTCCTTGGCTGATATTGTATTCGTCGTTATTACTGGCAAACTGAGACACTTGGATTCATCAATAACCATCGGTGCGGCTTCATGGAAAGATGGTAGTAGAAAGATATCAGCTGATATCATATATTTATAAGGATTGTCCTGGTTCCCATGTAAGATAATATTCTCTTCTAATGAGTGGGTTTTTATTAATCTCTCTATTTCAGCTCTTTGAGGTCCATCACCTATAAGGTGCCATTTTATTCTATAATTTTCAGCCAAAAGCTTTTTGATGATATAAATTGTTCTTATAATACCCTTTTCAGGACTTAATCGGGCAACTGTAACTATATTGAAAAAATTCGAAGGATAAACTATAGGAGATTCATTTGCTATTTTAACTATCGATTTATAGTTGTGGAAATTCCTAACATAGACTGTTCTTGTTATTAATTCTGGAATAGCTCTAGCAAGATTCTCACGACACCCATTAGATACTGTTGCAACTACATCAAATTTCTTATATATCTCTTTATTCTTTTTGGTATTGCCACCATAGCTTAAATAATCGCAATGAACAAATGCGATCCTTTTTTTAGCTTCTGTTCTATCAAGGACAAATTCATTACAACCTCCGTAAAACAATTTATCATTAGAACTATGCAGATAAGAAATAGCGATATCAAAATCCTTTAATTTTTTCTGGGTTAAAACTAGGAATTTAAAGGGATAATAATTATTGAACACTTTTGTCCATAAGACTAATAAACTGCGCAAAAAATAATGTAACAGTCCTTCTTTTAAAGATTGTTTTTGTGATATTCCTAGTAATTTAAGAAATGGATTTGCTTCAATAACTTTTACTTGATGTGGAATACTTTTTTTATATTCACCAGTATTACTAAATAAAAATAATGTAACTTCATATTTGTCTTTAATCTCATTCAATAAGTTAACTAAGGACTTCTGAACACCCCCAGTAACTAGGTTGTTATTAACAATTACAATTTTCTTTCTGTTTGTCATTTAGTTTCTCCCAATATAAAAATTCTGTTTAATTTATATCTGATCTAAAGTACACTTTTAAATAAAAATAATTCCCCGCTAAAATCCATATTTCTAATTATATATCTAGTTATAGACCTCATTATTCTTTAGCTAACCTAACTCCCTTTTGCATTAATGCAAGTATTTTCAGTAATGACTTTTCTTTATAAAAAGACTTATGGTGTCTTAATGCATCTTGGAGACATAATAAATATGCCCAGCGTTTTGATAAACAGTAGTAAAAAACAGCCTTATCAATAAAGTATTTTTCATTATACCCTTCAAACCATGAAGATTTTTCTTGATTCACTCTCCCAATTACTGTTGGGTCTGTATATACTTTCAACCCCTTTTTTATACACTCAGCCAAAAAAAGACTGTCTTCCCCTGCACTATACCTTGCTCCACCGCCAAATAATAAAGAAAAATAAACATTAGCTTGTTTGATTTTTGTAGTTCTAACAGCAATACTCACTGCTCCATATTTTAAACAATTATAGAACCTCACCCTACCTTTACTTTTAATAAAGTGTAGCGGTCTGTCTGGATTAGTGCTGGGTACATTAAAGACTATAATATCTGCCTTCGGATTGTTTTTAAATGCATCAATTATAAGCATTTTATAATTATCGACGTACACTACATCATCATCAGCAAATAAAGCTATATCAGCTGTAGCTCTCATAAGTGCATTATTTCTACTAAGACCAATTCCTCTTTCCGCATAGGAGAATAGTTTTATGTCATGTCCTTCATAATCACAACTTAAAGAACTGTTTTTATTAGTTTGATTAATAATAATAGCATTTGACTGAATGTTCATTTTCTGTAATATACTAAGGTCGTTTTGGTGCATAGTTGATACTAAAACTTGTAAATCCATAAATCCCCCTCTATTCAATTTCTTTTTTTATTAATATTAGTAGTATTACAGTAGTTCACTATTTTAAATTGATACAAAAATCAATCGCACCAAATGATATCACGCATTTAACTAATTATAAATAGACATATTTGTAACACCTAATATTTTTTAAAACAATAAATAGCTGATTAATATAGTAATTCTTTTATACTATCTATAATTTGTGTATAAGTTTTTTTTCTATCAAACATATTTTCTGCAAGTTTCCTAGCATTCCGTCCCATCTGTTCTCGTTGCTGAATATTCATACTATAGATCTTTTCTATAGCTTCTGATAAACTAATTGGGTTTTCTGGTTCAAAATTCAGCCCAAAATTATATTTATTAAGTAATTCTAAAAGCTCTTTGTTTAAACTTCCATTTAGCATCCGTCTACCAGAAGATAAATAATCTCCTACTTTATTAGTTATACTTGCTGGAGATTTTTTTATTATTGCATTAATAACTGCATCTGAACTTTTTAAATAATACCACATTGTAGGCTGGTCAACCCAGCCAGTAAAAAGTGCATTGCTTCCAATCTTATTGGCATATGCTTTAAATTCATTCTCTAAAGGTCCACTCCCTATGATAATAGGTCTAACATTTATTCCTTTATCGTTTGCTATTTTTGCTCCCTCAATAAACGTGTAAATATCATAACTATGTCCAAGTGAACCGATATAGGCAATCCAAAATTCATCAACCTGCTTTTCAAACACATTTGTTGAATAAGTTTCAGATTTACCAGTCAGGAGATTTAAATCTGTACCAATATATATATACTTATTTATTAAGCTCTTTTCATTTTTCCTTTTCGCAATTTCTAAATAGGTTTTAGATACTGCAATAATACCGTCCGCCAAAGAATACACCCTATTTGCCATATATTGTAGAGGAGAAAATAATATTTTACTTATAACAGGGATATCCAGGATTAAATCATACATAACCTCAGGCCATACATCTTGAACATCTATTACAAAAGGAATGGATTTCTTTTGAGCGTATTTTCCAGCCACAAGTGCGCTATCCAATCCAGGAACGCATGCATAAATCAAATCAAAATCATCATTCGTTCTATCCAAGTAGTTTTTTAGACTTCTAGTAAATGACCACATACTGTATACTCGTCTAAAACTAATGTTTTTATAATATCCAAATTCATCTAAAAGAACTATACTATATGGAGCACTATTAAATTCCCCTTTAACGGTTCTAAATGTCCTATCTAACTCTCTGAATTTACTTGTAACTACTGTGACTTTATAGCCTTCTTTTGCTAACATTTCACAGATTAACTTAAATCTACTTCTGTTATTACCTTTTTCCCCCGGCAGTTGTGTAAACTGAGCAACTACAAGAACCCTTTTCAAATTTCGTCACCTCCCTAAATATAGTTAGTCTATAAATTCCACAAATGATAAACTTGGTGACACCCTACCTGTTTACAGCCAACTTTATGGTAAAAGTTTATTGCACCCAAGTTTCGTACTTGGGTACCAACCTTAATCTCTTTAATGCCTTGTTGATGTGCTTCATATTCTACAGCCTTAAATAGGTTAGTGCCAATGCCACCTTTAGTATCTTTTTGCGACACAGCAATTAGCTCAATTACACATGTACTATCTGCATATGAAAATAATAAAAAACCAATTATATTGCTCATTTCATCTTTGGATAATGCATAAAACTTATCAGTCTTTCCAAAAGAATTAATAAGCCATTGTTGATAGACCTGATCCCCACCTCGTTTTGCTAATTCAGGGTCCTCTGTAAATTTTGAGAACTGGAAATCTGCTATTCCAATGACTTGATCATTCTTTTCTAGTGCTTGGTGTATTGTTACGTCTTTTGGTCTTTCATCTAAACCTAATATTTTTTTCTCAAATTGTATATTTATATCTGCCAAAAAAGCTGAGGTATCTTTCCCAATTAACTGTGCATTTACGGGTTCAGAATTCATATTCATGATTGATATAAACTGATAATTTTTAAACCTAGTCTTTAATTCAATCCATTCGTTTAATGTAAGAGGTTTATGCAGAGTAGATTTAGCACTAGCAACACCAAAAAAGTCTGTATCCCACTTTAATTCTTTAAAGGTCACTACATCTTCTATGATTTTCATAAGAAATCCCCCTACATTCCTATACCTGTATTTTTATTTGAATTAGTATTCTTTTCAGTAACAAAAACATCTTCACGTTTCAAAACTGATATAGCTGTTTTGAAAAATATCTTAATATCGAGCCACCAAGAAAGATGATCAATATAGTAAATATCATTTTGAATTCTTTCTTTCCAAGGCACAGTGTTTCTAAAGTAGGCTTGATTATATCCCGTAACACCAGGTCTGATTTCAAGCTTTCTTTCCTCATTACCTTCATATAATTCACGATGTTCTGGTAAGTCAGGTCTAGGACCGATAATACTCATATCACCCTTAATAATGTTTAACAACTGTGGTGTTTCATCAAGGCTCGTTTTACGGATAAACTTTCCGATCTTGGTTAATCTTGGATCATCTTCTGCATTAAAAGTTGATCCATCATCATTCCTTAGGTCAGGAGCATTTATTTTCATGGAGCGGAATTTATACATTTTAAATATTTTTCCATCCTTACCGAGCCGGGGCGCGTTATAAAAAATTGACCCTTTATCTTGAAAGTAAATAATTGGCCCTATGATCAGTAGAATAATAAACCAAAATGGCAGGGCTACTAAAGCTAAAATAAAATCAAATACTCTTTTAAAGAAGTTCTTATACATCTTGTAACCCACCTTAAACATCACTTAGTACTTTTTTAAAATTCTCAACCACATATTTTACATCCTCATCACTCAATAGAGTATGAAGCGGAAGTGTGACTTCATTTACATATTGCTTATAAGCATTTGGATAATCTTGAATATCAAACCCTAAATTCTTATAAGCCGTAAACATTGGTAATGGCTTATAATGGACGTTACATGCAACACCAGCTTCAGCCATTTTAATAATAATTTTATTTCTCTGTTCTTCACTAATACCGGGTATTCTTACTAAATAAAGATGACCAGAGGAAGCAAAATCCTCACAATAATGCAGCAAGCATTGAATACCTAATGGTAAAAGTGCTCGATCATACATCTCAATAATTCCCCTACGTCTTTCCAACAAACCTTGGTACCTATTAAGCTGTATTAATCCAAAACCAGCCATAATGTCAGTCATATTGCACTTATATGCTGGGTAAACAATGTCATATTCCCATGCACCTTTTTGTGTTTTGGCAAGTGCATCTTTTGATTGGCCATGAAGGCTATACAACATGAACTGTTTATATAGCCATACATCATCTAAACCATTGTCATTTCTCCAAACAACCGCTCCACCTTCAGCAGTTGTAAGATTCTTTACAGCATGAAAAGAGAAGCAAGTAAAATCAGCAACTTGCCCACATTTCAATCCTTTTCTCTCAGCACCAAAGGCATGAGCAGCATCCGTCATAACTATTACTCTATTAAATAACCACTGAATTTCATTGTTAGGCTTAAACAGACCTTTCTTACTTTCTACTATTTCATATATAGTATCGTAATCACACATCTTCCCTGCTATATCAACAGGAATGATTGCCTTAGTCTTTTCTGTAATTGCATCAGCTAGTTTTGAATAATCCATTTCAAAAGAATCCGGAGCTGTATCAACAAGTACTATTTTCGCTCCTACATGTTCTATAATTGAAGCAGATGCCGTATAGGTATAAGCTGAAGTAATGACCTCGTCACCTGGCCCTATTCCTAATATGCGAAGAGTAAGCTCCATAGCAGCTGTTGCTGAATTTAAACAAACTGCTTTATTTACACCTACATATTCAGCAATTCTTTTTTCAAATTCTTTAGTTCTAGGTCCCGTTGTAATCCAACCAGATTTCATTGCCTTTATAACTTCTTCAATCTCCGCATCTGTTACATCTGGTGGAGAGAAAGGTATATTTCTTAATTCAGTATCAATCATTTTATTTTCCTCGCTTTATTTAAGTTTTATATTTAAAGGCATATGAGTTGTATTTAGTTTGCTAGGACTTAATTGGAATCTATGAATCTTTCTTTCCAACCAACTACTAACCTACTAAAAAATCATCTATAATAGATAGCCACCTCGTAATATCTATTCAATCTACCAAACAAATACGAAATAGATAATCACTCTATAATCACTTCAAACCGAGTTTCTTCCTATTATATATACCATTCAATCAATCTATAAATCTCACTAAAAACGCCTCAAACCCTTATCTCGCAAGGTTTCTAGCACTCAATCTAACTACGATACTCAGTTCCTTAACTCCATTCAATGTTTTTCCATATTTTAGGTTTCTGAAAACCCCGTCAAATCAACGTTTTGCAATTTCAAAACACCTGATTTTAGCCATTTTATCTTTATATACTAACAAAATGATACTATGTTATATAGATAAAATCCATATATTGTATATTTTCTTGATTTTTCACTGAATTAAACACAATATGTTGTGGTCATCTATCGACCATTCTGACTTCCCCCTAACCACCCAATCATAAAAAGGGAACACTATCACCACTATCTCCACTCCCACTAGAATGAACACTACAACGAATCTCCCCACCAACATAAACAAACTCACCATGCTCAGGACAATCAACTTCCCGATACTGCCGTATATACTCCATAAAAATAACATCTGAATGTTCTAAACCACTTATTGTTAAATGAGTTTTATATTTACTTTCCAACTCAACCCTATTTCTCTCACAAACATCTTCTTTAGTTTTCTCTATAAGCCCAATGACACCAGGCACCGCAATCGCAGTCAATATCCCCAATATAACAACTACTGCTAACACTTCAATTAAAGTCAAACCTCGACTATCAAACATATTTTGATTTTTTCCTCTATCAACCCACATACTAATCCCCCACAACTTAATAAAAAATCTATGCACTCTTAAGCTGTAGTATTAATCATGTGTGCAACCTAAACTTTTCTACTAACCAATAAAACTTTAACACTGTATAAATTTGTGCAAATTTCTTCTTTAAAATAATCGGGCATCCAACCCACCCTCACACCACACCACCGACAACAAAGTGTCTAAGGCATTCAAGCCCACAGCATAGCCGAGTACCTCCATTGATAAAGGTAAGGAGGCATCACCTATTGAGTATTTTATTTACTTCAATACTGACATCTTCTCAACCACACTCTTCAAATACTCTGCCACATCACTCTTCAAATCTTCTCTACCCAACGCATACTCCACAGTCGCCTTAATAAAGCCAAACTTATCGCCAACATCATATCGCTGACCACTAAACTCACAAGCCATCACATATTGTTGCTCATTTAACCTCTTAATCGCATCCGTCAACTGAATCTCTCCACCAGCACCTGCTTCTTGACTGTCAAGAATCGTAAAGATCCCCGGTGTTAGCACATAGCGGCCCATAATGGCATAATTAGATGGCGCCTCACTAACACTCGGCTTTTCAACAAGATCATTAACAGCAAAGACATTCCCCATGTTTTCGTTCTTATCAAACGAAACAACCCCATACTTTGAAACATCCTGCTCTGGAACCTGTTGAACACCAATAACCGATGCATCGTGCTCTTCATAAGCATCAATTAACTGCTTTAAACAAGGATACTCAGGAGAATGAACAACATCATCACCAAGCAATACCGCAAAAGGTTCGTTCCCAACAAAACGACTAGCACACGCTATTGCATGCCCTAACCCTAGCGGCTCTTTTTGACGAATATAGTGAATATTAGCTAACTTTGAAATTCCTTGTATGTCTTCAAGCTGATCATATTTTCCCTTTTTCGCAAGAGTTTCTTCAAGCTCATATGATTTATCAAAATGATCCTCAATCGCTCGCTTTCCACGACCTGTCACAATAATGATATCTTCAATCCCCGACTGAACAGCCTCTTCAATAATATATTGAATAGTTGGCTTATCAACTATTGGCAGCATTTCTTTTGGTTGTGCCTTCGTCGCTGGTAAGAACCTTGTCCCTAATCCAGCTGCAGGAATAATCGCTTTTCTTACCTTTTGCATCTCCATCACCTCATTATTAATTTATGCTCTCTACTAATAAAGCTTCCTTTTTATTCGCTAGTCCCAATACATAATCCCTTATATATTCAACATCATACACATCATAATTTTCAACTAATGTCGTTACTCTAGAATAGTCAAACTCTACTGTTTTACCGATAAAGATCTTAGGGAAAACCTCTTCACTGTGAACCTCATTCTCACCAAGAAGCTCCTCATACATTTTCTCACCAGGACGAATACCAGCAAACTTAATGCCGATTTCCTCTATTGAGTATCCCGATAGCTTTATAAGGTTTTCAGCCAAGTCTACGATCTTAACAGGTTCACCCATATCAAGGACAAAAATTTCTCCTCCACGCGCAAGTGCACCTGCTTGAATAACTAGTCTAGATGCTTCTGGAATCGTCATAAAATATCGAGTCATTTCAGGATGTGTCACCGTTACTGGCCCACCTGCCTGAATTTGCTTTTTAAATAATGGAATAACACTGCCACGACTGCCTAATACATTTCCAAAACGAACAGCGACAAAGTTTGTTTGACTGTGCTTGTTTAACTCTTGAATTACCATTTCAGCAATACGTTTCGTCGAGCCCATTACATTTGTGGGATTAACAGCTTTATCAGTTGATACTAAAACAAATTTACGAACACCAAATGTATCTGCTGCCTCTGCAACATTTTTTGTCCCTATTACGTTGTTTTTCACGGCTTCTTTTGGATTATATTCCATTAACGGCACATGCTTATGAGCTGCTGCATGATAAATAACATCCGGTTTATGTGCTTCTATCACATCAAAGATTCGATTACGATCCTGAACATCTGCAATGACAGGAATAACCTCAAATTGACCTTGGTATCGATTTCTGAGTTCCATATCAATCGTGTAGATTGAATTTTCTCCATGACCTAATAATAGAAGCTTCTGAGGCTTAAATTTACTAACCTGTCTACAAATCTCTGAGCCTATTGATCCACCTGCACCAGTTACAAGAATTGTCTTTCCTGTTAGCTTTTCAGAAATACTTTGCATATTAAGCTCAACGGGGTCGCGCCCTAATAAATCCTCAACCTGCACATCACGGAATTGATGAACGGATACCTTACCCGTTACAATATCCTCAATACTAGGCATAATCTTTGTTTTCGCTTTTGTTTTACTACATTCTTTATAAATTCTTTGAATCTCCATTTTGTTAAGCGAAGGAATCGCAATAATAATATGGTCAACGCTTTTACTTTCTACAATTTCAGGAATATCCTCTGCCTTCCCTAAGACTGTTACTCCATAAATCTGAAGCCTTTGTTTCGTTGCATCATCATCAACAAAAGCAACAGGCTGTAATTCACTTTCATTGCTTTTTAATAATTGTCTAACGAGCATCGTTCCAGCAGCACCTGCTCCGACAATAAGAACATTTTTCTTTTCAACCTTAGACTTCATGTATTGATCGCGCACAATTCTCCAAGCAAAACGGGAGCCTCCGATAAGACACATATGCAAAAGCCATGTAATAAACAACACACGTAAATACATATCGCCATTTGTGACTAACTGAGTTAATGCCGCAAAGCCAATTGAATAGGTAACAGCCTTAACAATTGCTACTAATTCTCCAACACTCGCATACTCCCATGCTTTCTGATATAAACCATAGATAAATGCAAAAACATGATGGGTTATGAGTAATGTAATGGAGCTAATGATCAGCATTTTTAAGGAGTAATAACTAAAATAAGGATTTAATATAAAATAACCAACATAAATAGAGAATAATACTATGATTGAATCCAAGCCCACGAGCAATGATATTCTTTTTGAATAGCTCAAAATAACCCCTTCTTTTCATCTTGAATTTTGACCAAAATAAATATCTATTGAAAAAGCACTGTGAAAATGATGCTCTTTAATTAGATATCTAATATACTCAACATTTAATCTACTTAAGGTTTTTTAAGCAGACTCTCAGTAACAGTTATTTACATTGTTAGAAGGAATCTAAATGTTGTAATTCTATACTATTTAGATTCCTCAATTTTTAAAATCATTCACATTTGCCTACTTATTGGAACAAAAAGTATAAAACCTAATCCTTTATTCCTATATCAGTAGAATTTATCGTAGCACAGTAGAATTACCAAGAAAAGAGGGTGATTTTGTCGAATCTTGACTATTTACCCCCATAGTAATAATAATACTGACTATCCTGCGTCTTCTTATTATTTAGCACGACTCCAAGAATCTTCGCCTGCGCACTTTCCAACAATTCCTTTGTTTTCTTAGCAGCTTCAGTCTCTGTCTTACCACTACTTACTACTAAAACTACTCCATCTGTAATGTTAGCTAGTACTTGAGCATCAGTCACAGCTAAAACAGGCGGCGTATCAAGAATAATCATGTCGTAATCTTCTTTTGCCTGTTCCAACAAAGCAATCATTCCTTTTGAACCTAGTAACTCAGAAGGATTGGGCGGAATTGGGCCACATGGTAACACCCATAAGTTTTCCTGGCCTGTTACATACACAGTTTCTTCCAATGTTTTTTGTTTTGTTAGTACATTTGTTAAACCTGTATGGTTTTCCAGACGGAATGTATAATGCACAGTTGGTTTTCTTAAATCGGCATCAATTAATAGTACTTTTTTTCCTTGCTGAGCAAATACTACAGCTAGGTTTGCCGTTGTTGTTGATTTCCCCTCAGCAGGACCAGATGAAGTCACAACCAACGATCTTAATTCTTGGTCTACACTCGAGAATTGAATATTCGTACGAACTGTACGGAATTGCTCTGCAATTGGAGATTTTGGTGATGTCATTGAGATTAAGCTTCTATTTTGTAACTGAACGATTTGCTTTCGGTCTTTACGAGCCAACAGACTCACCTCGCGTTCTTATTGTTGTATTTGTTTGGCTCTTCATTTCTCCGTCCATGTTAATTGTTGTTATAGCACCTAATACTGGAAGGCCTAACTGATTTTCAATGTCTTGCTCAGTTTTAATTGTGTTATCAAGATATTCTAATAGGAATGCTAGACCTACACCAGCCATCAAACCTACTACTAATGCAATTGCCATATTTAGAACAGGCTGAGGTTTAATTGGTGAAGGATTTTCTCCTAATTGTGCTTGAGATAAAATACTTACGTTATCAATGTTCATTAGTGTGGTAATTTCGTCTTGAAATGTATCTGCGATAGAGTTAGCGATATTCGCTGCTTGTTGTGGATCTTCGTTCTGAACTGAGATGTTTACAACCTGTGAGTTTTGCTCACTAGATACTGTTACTAAGCCGTTTAATACACCTGTAGACATATCTAGGTTTTCTTTCTCGATTACTTTATCTAAAATTGCCGGGCTTTTAATGATGACATTATATGTGTTAATTAACTGTAGGTTAGTCTGAACTTCGCCTACATTATAGGCTTGTTGTTCACTTTTTGATTGGTTAACTAAAATTTGCGTAGATGACTGATAAATTGGTGTTAGGAGAAAATAACTAACAATGCCGCTTGTTGCGGTTGCAAGTGCTGTGATGATAATAATGAGAGAGAGACGTTTTTTTAGAGTTAAAAACAGCTCTTTCAAGCTAATTGTTTCTTCCATATTGACCTCCGAATAATGTAATCTAGTAAAACTATTTTAAGACTCAACTATTATAAAGGAGTTACCCTGCATAAAACCAGTATTTCTGACAATAAAAGTCGTTTTTTTACAAGTTCTGCTTTATTGTAGCATGTAACTGTCAATTTTTTTACAAAAATTTTCGGGTAATTTGTACCATAGAATGAAAATGTTCCTTGTTTGACAAAATTGTGAACATTGAAGTGGGATATTTGAGTTGTTTGTATTTGTTGAGATATAGGTGGTGGTCATCTGAGTATTTAATCTGAATTTATATATGAAATTTTAAAAGAAGTATAAGGTGTAGTTGCTATAAGGTATTTTTAACACTATATAAAAAATTGAGGCCTGCTTATTAAGCAGGCCTCAATTTTATGTTTATCTTTACATACCATTTGCTGCAACGGTAACTAAAGCACCGATCACAATGGCAAGGATAAAAAATGATATCGTTACTAACTTCTTCTTCAATTCTTTCTTTCTTGCCATTTCTTCTGGTGTAGTCCAGCTAGACATAGATAATAAAGCCCCCTTTAATCCTTCGACAAATTTTGCGTTTTTTTCTCTAGAGTTAATATCGGATGTATTTATAGAATTTAAAGAGTACTTTTTATCTAAAAATGATGAAACTATCATTACTCGTATATCATTCATTAAAATCATCACTTATAGTACTTTATTACTACGCCTTGTCGTTCTTTGTTGAGAACATTTTAGTTCTTTTAACTCTCTTATATGTTAAAATATTACTAGATATTGGTATATAAAGGAGGATCTGGAATGCCGTTATTACAACTAAAGGAAGTGCACACTCCGCTTCGATTGATTGGAATTAAGATTTTTCGTTCACAGCAGGACGGAAAGCTCTATATGAAGTATAGAAAGAAAGCTATTAAAAGAATATCTTCATAAAATCTATCATTCTTTCACTCTGTGGCATCCAAATTTGGGTGTTTTTTTTCTTTCCTAAGAATAGATAGATCTATTTATGACCATCATCTAGAAGAGGTGATTGGATTGAAAGGTTTACTTGTTTGTTTTGCTATTTTGTTATTATGCTTATTCACTTTTACAGAAAGCTTAAGTCTACTTTTGTCTCAACAAAAGGTTTCGTTTCATTATGAGCCGCATCCTGCTTTTAGCAGTTTTCTTCATAATGATTTGATGAATCTACAGGATCTTACCTATCGTCGGCAGAAGCTTGGGCATTTTAGCTATTTCTTCTTTCTGGCTATCCTTATTTATTGGGCTTGGAGACGTCATTCCTTCGTTTTCATTATGACGTTAGGTGCAGCTTTTCTGACTGAAATTGGACAGCTGTTTTTCTCAAGAAGCGGACGATTGTTGGATGTTGGATATGATATGGCTGGCGTTTGTTTGTTTTATTTATTGTATGGATGCTATCGTGGTGGAAGCTGGTTGTATACGAAAGTGAATGATGAAGTATCGGTGAACAGACAGTGATTGTGGCTGTCTTTTTTGTTTTATTTAAATTTATAGATAAAAATTTAATTATTGATGATGGACTTTGTAAGCGTTTTCATTTATACTATAGGTAATCAGTACTTATACTTATTTTATAAGGAGTGGTCTTAATGGAGCATCAAGAGAATGTGTTTATCGGTATGTTTTGGGGAGCGTTGTTAAGTTTTCCATTATGGGCTGCGTTTTTTCTGTTTTTGAAGGTTCTTTTATAAAAGTTTTACAACTAAATAAATGATACCGATCCAAATAGGAATGGAAATGAGGATTCCCCATAAGCAACCTTTGTAAAAGCGATTTTTTTCATGAATCTTTTCCATTCCGATCACCTTTGTCTATTATTGTCGAATCCTCTTTGTATTATACCATTTTATCTAAGAAAGCCACTCGCTGGAGTGACTTCCTTTACTTCGGTAACAGCCCCGCTCCGATTAAACCTGCTTTTTGATCTAACAGTGCAGGGATTATTATTAAGGTTTCCTTTAAACTCGGATACACATATTCCTTTGTTTTATTGATTAATGGCTCTAAAATTAGTTCCTTCGATTTCATCACACCACCGCCGATGACGATGATCTCTGGATTCACCGTATGAACAATGTTTGCCAAGCCAATTGCTAGGTAGTTGATTGCTTCGTCGAGGATACTCTGTGCTTCTTTGTTGCCCTGCTCTGCCAGTTGGAAAACTCCTTGCGCGCCGTTTGTGATGTTTAGGCGTTCTTGACCGATTCTGCCGATGGCGGTTCCGCTTGCTAGACCTTCGAGCGCACCTTTGTTCAGGCCTGGTCCTTGATAGGCGTCTGGGCTTGGGTTCACAATCATATTGCCAATCTCGCCGCAGCTTCCTTGGGCACCTGAGACGAGCTCGCCGTTTAACACATATCCACCACCGATTCCCGTACTAACTGTGATGAAGAACACACTGCTTGCACCTTTTCCTGCACCAAGTGTGGCTTCGGCAAGGGCAGCTGCGTTTGCGTCGTTTTCTAGTTTTACTGGTAGGTTGGTTTTTTCTTCGAGTAGTTGGACGATCGGGATGTTTACCCAGCCTGGTAGGTTAGGTGGTTCGATAATGATTCCGTCGTGTGGGTTGAGTGGGCCTGGTGAGCCGATGCCGACGGCTTTGATTTTATATGTAGATTTTAGTTTGTTGATGATCTCTGCCATTTGGTTTATGACGTACTCGGGTCCTTTTGCTGCTTCTGTTGATTGACTTTGTTCGTTGATGATTTCTCCTTGCTCATTGAAAACACCGATGCGCAGGTTTGTGCCGCCGAGGTCGATTCCGATTGTGTGCATGGTTGTGCCTCCTTTTTTCGATATGTTCTATATTTAGTTTACCTGAATGGAAGGTGTATGAAAAGGATTACAAAAAGAAGTAACTACTCTTTAGATGAAGAATAATTACTTCTTTAAAGGTTTTTTTATGTTATGGAGATACTAAGGTGAGGTTATATTCTGTCTTTTACTCAGCTTTATGTATGGTTAGGCTCGTTTGGAGTTATTTCTGTGAAGTTATTTCTTCGAGTTGTTTCTTGATTCTTGACATTTTCTTCTCATCTTCTTCATTTATTGAGGGTGAAGAATTAAATTCAATTTCTTTCATCGTAAAAAAGTTGCTTTTTCTATCATTAACATATTTTTTACGTATTTGGGTCAGGTCTTCCTGTATAGCTGTTTGCTCATCTAAGATGATCGTTACTTTTCTGCCCATTGTTGTTTGGTGTTGCTTTAATCCTGCTAGATCATGTTTCATATCTGATCGTTCTTTCTTCATACCACTTACCTTATCTAATAATGAGGATAGCAAGATATCCATTTTTCTTATTATTCCTTCAACTTGGTCCACTTTTGTTCACCTCCTCTACAATATTTTACAATTTTTCAAGATATTAACTATTATTTTTTTCTTTTTTAACGAAAAAAGCACCCGATATGGATGCTTTTCTCACCTTAATACAGTTGAGAAGGATCAATTTGCTCATATAGTGACGGATCGAAGTTTCCATCGATATTCATTAGTCGATATAGAGCATAATAATTGCCTTCGCCGTAAGAGTAATCTTCATAGAATTGTGCATTTAGAATTTGTCCAGTCGGACTTACAAAGATGATTTCATCAAGAGCATCATCTGTTGGATATGGATTGTAGTAAACATCTCCGTCAAATGCGTCTAGGAATTCAACCGGGAAGCCGTAGCCACCTGCGATATATGTGTGAGCAATAAAGTTCACTGTGTCGTTGCCGCCGTAGTAAACATAAAGATCTTCATCATAATCTGAGTATGGATAAGGATATACATAGGCTAGATATGTGCCACCTTCAAATTCATCTAGATCCTTATATGTTGGTTGACCGAGTGTAGCGAATGTTTCATTTCTTGTTTGTGAAAGAGTTGCCCCGTTCAGGAGGATGTCTCCTGTTGCTGGGTTGTACGTTAATTTAACTGCTTCTCCATCACCTGCTGTTGATTGGTTAAGCTTGTCACTGAACCAGTTGATGTAAGCTGTTAATTCTTGATTCACTGCAGCCGGAAGAGCTTTGTAGCCTCCTGCTTGTTTAATCGCTACTGCACGTTTTTTCAGCCTGTCTAGCTTTGCATAATCACTTTTCATTTTTGTGAATTCACTATTATAGTAGGAATCCGTGATCACAGCGATTAATCGGTATTGAGAAACCTCATAGATGACGCGCTCTCTCGCTACTTTTGCGACTTTTACATATGTGTCATTTAAGTACTTACGATTTTTAGAGCCAGAAACTTTTCCGATTGCGCGTTCAACCTTTTTGATTTCGGCACTGAATGCATCATATTGCTCATCGATATAGTAAAGATCGCCTTTACTGATCGTTTGGTTGAAAGCATTTGTTTTTTGTAATAGCTTTTTCCCTGCACCTACAGCGTTTGCATAGTTGGTGTCTGTAGCAGCGCTTGAAGTTGTTGGCAGGATTGATGCGGTGAATAAAGTAAGTAAAATTGCCAGAAGTATTTTCTTCATGTTCGGCCTCCGAAGTAGTAGTAAAAACCTACTATAAATGTACTATTCTAGGAGACTGTTAGTCAATTTAAACTTTAATGGTAGATTATGGGGAACATCTTATTATATAAGCCATTTGTTTCTTGTACAGAAACCTATTGGTGCACCTGGTTCGTGTATGTTAGAAAGGGCAGAAAAAAGAAGTACCTCCATAAGAAATACTTCTTTATCGTATGATCATATGGGAACATTTTTTAGAGGTTTGCTGAGTTTTGTTTTGCTCAGTTCTTTCGGGTTCGTTCATTATGTCTGAAGCTCATTTAAGTGGGTTATATTTCATGTGAAGTCTATTAAATCAAATTGCTTTTTTAATTTAGATATTTCTCTTTCATTTTGGACGGTCTTTTCCCAAGTATGTTCATGATCTAACTCGATTGATGAGAATCTACTGTTAATTTCATTATAGTACCTTTCATTTTCCAGTCGCACTTGAGCTAAATCGCCCCGTGTTGCTTTTTGGTCTTGTTTCATTTCTGAGATATCTTGTTTCATTTCTGAAATGTCTTGTTTCATTCCTGAGATATCTTGTTTCATATCCTTCATTTCTTGTCTAGTTTCCTGTTGTTCCCTTTTCATATCAGTTTGTTCTTTTTTCATATCACCAACCATCCTGATCAAGTTGGCTAGCATGTCTTCCATTCGTTCTAATCGTTCTTCCATTGAACTCACCTCCTTCTCAACAATATTTTACAATCTTTTTAAGCAGTACGCCATTAGTTGATCGATTTTTACAAGAAATTAACAAAGGCAGTTCTGTATGGTAGACTGCCCTCAACCTAGCCCTTCACCTATCTGCTAGTTGTCCTTTTATAAAATATTTCCCGAGTAATACACAAAATAATCAAGTTAGCAACCTCACAAAATCGCACTAGCCATTTGCCAGGGACAAATTTCGGGAAGTGACAGGCACCACAAAACAAATTCCGACAAAATCCGGGAAGTGACAGGCACCACCCAACACAAAAAACGAGCACCCTCACCAGGTGCCCGTTTTCTTTATGATGCATATACTTTTCTTATTTGAGAGATTAAGTCTTCTATCATTTCGTTAGTTGTGATATCGGCTTTTGCTTCGCCTTTGTCGTAGGCGCTTAATAGAATTTGTAACAGCTCTTCTTGTTTCAGCTGATTATCCTTCATATTGTATAAGTTTCCTTTCTTTTTTTACAAATTCAGACAATACCAAATCATTATACTTTGATTCTGTGGTGCTGACAAGATGTAATTTATTTGGTTTGCCCGGAGCAAATAAAAGTTTCGAAAGCTGCTTTTCTTTTATGTCCCCGATTCTTTCTCGTACTAAACCTTTTTGATCAATTCATTATGCGTTATAATAGAAGAATTAGGTTTATTTCAATCATTTATCTGTTTAATGTAGTGCAGCTGTGCTTAGGCGCAGTTCTGCTTTAAATGAAAGGAGTCCTCTCTATGCTTGGTCGGGAACTTAGTAAAGAATTTGTACTTGGTGCCGGTGAACAGATTAAACATTTGCTTTCTCCTCAGGATGAGCATGATCGTAATGTCGTGAAAAAAGGACTCATTTTATATCGTCAAGGTAGTATTTATAATGTGAGCACAACCAGTCACACTGTTTCTGCAAAAGTCCAGGATGTCACGAGTGTGCAGGTTGAGCTTGATTTGGATGATTTTGTGATGAGCACTTGTACGTGTCCGGCTCCATCAATATGTCGGCACCGTATTGCAGCCTTTCTATATGTATATGCAAGTGTTGATCGAGTCGGTACATTCGTTGATCTTTGGAAAGAAGAAAAACCGATCGATGACGTGTTAAAGCACGTACATAAAGCAAGCTCACTTTTAAAGCCTGAAAAGGAGTACGAAGATTCCTCCCTTGCAAGCTGGATTGCGTTTTTTGATCGTGAGTTTGAGAGCTGGTATGATCAGCTTTCTTCACCAAATCAGCTTTTTCAAAGTCTTTTTCATCATTATTATTCAGCCCTGAAAAAGAAGGCACCGAAGTCTCCAGAGATGAAGCAGTTTTTTATCGTTCAGGCATCTGTGACGGTTTTTATAAAAATCTTGCAGCTAATTAATGAGACGAAGCCAACGGACTATATGTTACAACATATTATTTACCCTTATATTGATCAGCTTTCTGATAATGTGGCGATTGCGATTTCTGAGATGAAGCGCTATGCCCTTCCGTTTGCCCTTGATCCGCTTTTAGTGGACAGTGTTGAGCGCTTCCGTGAGCTGTTATTTACGAGTAAACATTATCAATACGAGCGTTCAAATTTGTATCAACTACTGTGGATTGAGCTATTGCGCCGCGATAAGTTTATTAATATTGAACGTGAATGGCTTGAGGAGCATCTTGAAGATGAAAAAAATCATGAGCCTTCGTTTGCGGTGGAAATGGAAACAGCGCTCATGCATATGGATTTTCTTCAATCGCGAGATGAGCACATTTTTGAAACGATGAAAAGATTAACACCTGCTGCGCTGCCTTTTACCTTTCATTGGGTTGAGGATATTATGAAAAAGAAAAACTGGAAGCGCATGTCTGGGTGGATGTCTTATATGATGGACAATTCAACTGAATACATAAACAGTGATCTTCCTTTTGAAGAAAAACGACAAGTTGTCCGCTATATGATGCAGCTTATTAAGCAATACTCAAAAGCTACAAATGACGAAAAGCTTTTTGAACGGGCGTGCCGTAACATGCTTCCGTTAAGTTATGCGGAATATCATGATTTTCTTTTGGATAAAGAGCAGTATCGTACGTGGATTGAACTCCAGACTTTGTTAGGATTTTCAATAGAAGAAATGGATACATATGTATTAAGAGATATTGAGAAAAGTGAACCAGGTGTCCTTTTGCCTCTTTATGTTAAAACGGTTAAGCATGAAATCAGTATGAAGACCCGTGAAAATTATAAAATGGCTGTGCGCTATTTGAAGAGAATGAAATCTCAGTACAAAAAGCTGAAGCGCGAAGAAGTATGGGAAAATTATATTTTGCAGCTATCGGATGAACATAAACGACTACGTGCATTTCAGGAAGAATTGAAGAAAGGGAAGCTGATCCATGATTAATACGATCAATATTGTACTGCATGCAGAGCAAATTGAGAACAATTCGTTTTATGTGTATTGTACATCTGCACACGACGAAAGCCCGCTTACAGTTGAAGAGTTTTCCCGTTATCTTTTCACCTGGCACGAGTCTTCTTTTTTCGGAACAAAATTAGAGGACATTAGCTATATCGGCTTGCCAGCTGTTCAGCTCTCAGCATGGATGATGGTCGAGCTGCTCGGAAAAGAAACGTACAATTCACTTGCGACGATTTCGTTGTCAGAAGATGCAGAGCGCCTTGCCCATGTGGCCCATACGATTTATGACATCATCGCAAATGGTGAGTATGTGCCTGATTTTGAAGGCTGGAAGCAAGGTGTGACACGCTTTAAAGATGCCCGAAATGAGCTCGAAGGCTTTGCTTTGGAATGGTTTTCTGCGGCTATGAACGATCTGATCGAAAATGATTTGATTCTTCATGATGCATGGGCAGATATTGTGAATGCTTATCCTGTATTAACAACGTTTCAAGGACATTTCATCGATGAAGCAGATTTTCTTGAAAAAATCGGTTGGCATCACGATGATACACCATTTACAGTTGGCCTTCGATTAAATGAACCAGAAACGGACACTGATGATTGGCAGCTTGAGATTCTTTTGCGTAGTAAAACGGATGAAGATGATTTGATTCATTATCAAGGCGAGCTGCCGAGAAAGTGGAAGCCTTTCTTAAGCAAGATTGAGCGTGAGCAGGAGCGCTTTTCAGAGGTTGTGCCTTGGTTAAGCTTTCAAACTGGAACCACGTATGTGACTGAAGATGAAGCTTGGTTGTTTTTAACCGATGCGAGTGAGACGCTCATTAATATGGGCGTGGAAATTTTGCTTCCATCATGGTGGCAGGTTGTGAAGGATTCGCAGCTTATGCTCAAGGCCAAGGTATCATCGTCCCCTCGTGGGCAGTCATTTGTTGGCATGAACTCATTGATTGATTTTAACTGGCGCTTTTCAACAAACGGCGTGGAGATGAGTGAAGAGGAATTTCTGCAGCTCGTTTCGCAGCAGCGCCGCCTTGTAAATTTTAGAGGACAGTGGATTAAGCTTGATCCTGCCTTCATTAAACAGGTTCAGGCCATTTTGAAAAAAGCTGATCGAGATGGTTTACATTTGTCTGATATTCTTCATCAGGAGCTGAACGCAAAAGATCTTGACGAAGATCATGATGATGTCGTTGATGCACGTGCATTTGCTAATATTCAAATTGAATTGAATCAGCAGATGAGAGGATTGCTTAGAAAGCTGACCGATACGGAGGAGCTGCCTACACACCAGATACCTGAGGAGTTTCAAGGAACACTTCGCCCTTATCAGCAAAATGGTGTGGATTGGTTGTTGTTTTTACGTAGTGTTGGCTTTGGCGCTTGTCTTGCAGATGATATGGGTCTTGGAAAAACGATTCAGATGATTGCTTATTTTTCTTATGTAAAAGCTACGGAAAAGCCTGAGCATCCTGCGCTCATCATTGCGCCAACCTCAGTGCTTGGTAACTGGCAGAAGGAATTTGAAAAGTTTGCTCCGCACTTGAATGTGAAGCTTCATTACGGACCGAACCGCCCTAAGGAAGAGGGGTTTGCTCCTTCATTACAGGGCTATGATGTGATTATTACTTCATATGGACTGTCACATGCTGATTTCGAGGAAGTTTCAGCTGTTAAGTGGAGTACGATTTGTTTAGATGAGGCGCAAAATATTAAAAATGCGCATACAAAGCAATCGCGGGCAATCCGCAAGCTACGCGGGCAGCATCATATTGCCTTAACAGGAACGCCAATGGAAAACCGCTTAACAGAGCTTTGGTCCATTTACGATTTTCTGAATCATGGTTACTTAGGCAGCTTGCATAGCTTTCATAAACGCTATGTTCTTCCAATTGAAAAAGATCGTGATGTGGAGCAAATTGAACAGCTGCAGCGTTATATTAAGCCGTTTTTATTAAGACGTACAAAACGAGATGAACAGGTTGCGTTGAATTTACCTGAAAAGCAGGAGCAGAAAGAGTATATTCCGCTCTCTATTGAGCAGGCCTCATTGTATGAGCAGCTTGTGAAGGATACATTTGAGCAGGTGAATTCATTGGCTGGTATGCAGCGTAAAGCATTGATTTTGAAGATGCTTGGGAAACTGAAGCAAATTTGTAATCACCCTGCCCTGTATTTAAAGGAACAACAGCCAAAGCAGTTAGTTTCTCGTTCACATAAAATTGAGAAGCTTTTAGAACTTACCACCTCCATCCGTGAGCAACAGGAAAGCTGCTTAATTTTCACGCAATATATCGGCATGGGTGAAATGATGAAAGGGCTGCTGGAAAAGGAATTTGGTGAAAAGGTGTTGTTTTTGAACGGAAGTGTGATGAAATCAGAGCGTGACCGAATGGTTGAATCGTTTCAAAACAAGGACTTTCCGTTTTTAATTCTTTCATTGAAGGCTGGTGGAACAGGACTGAATTTAACAGCCGCCAACCATGTAATCCACTATGATCGCTGGTGGAATCCTGCCGTTGAAAACCAGGCAACAGACCGCGCCTACCGAATTGGTCAGGACCGCTTCGTTCATGTTCATAAACTCATTACAACCGGAACGATTGAGGAAAAAATTGATGAGATGCTCGAGAAAAAGCAATCATTAAATGATGAAATTATCCAGAGTGAGAATTGGATTACAGAGCTTTCTTCTGATGAGCTTGAAGAGCTCTTTACGTTATCGATGAGCTAGGAAGGGGTTTTTTCAGATGGCAACAAAGCAAAAAAGCAAGAAGAAAAATGAAGAAAAAAAGGCCCCACAGTGGCAAAAGCTAGTTACATTAATTGAAAAGAAGGTTTCGAAGTAGAGCGACAGTTTTTTAGCTGTCGTTTTTTTGTTTTTCCGTTACATTCTTTAAATAAAAATGAGGGTGACTCAAAAGGTTG
>NZ_NUMC01000180.1:0-217 GCF_002577655.1 Bacillus sp. AFS040349
ACACACCATGATTGCCTCAAACAGTTCTTGTCCCCATTCTCCTCCTATCGAGACAAATCATGCTTGCCTCAACCAGTTCTTGTCCCCATTCTCCTCCTATCGAGACACACCATACTTGCTTCTCACGTTTTCTGTCCAGATTTCTCATGTATCGAGACACACCATACTTGCTTCAACCAGTTTCTGTCCAGATTCTCCTTCTATCGAGACACACCAT
>NZ_NUMC01000181.1:0-555 GCF_002577655.1 Bacillus sp. AFS040349
AAGCTGAATGCTGGTGTTGTACAGCCATCAAAAACGAGTATTAATCCATATTATCTTGGCTTGAAAATCTTTGAAGATATAGAAGAACGCTATAATAATCCAACAGAAGAAATGAAAATGTTTGGAGCGAAGCCAGGATCCGGTCGAGAAAAAATGTTTGAGGTTCGTGAAGTAGAATCAGATATCTCATTTATCCGCAATTATTTAACAAAGGATCTCGTGTTAAGAGAAGATATGTATCTTTTCCAAAAGCAAGGACGCGATTATAAAATTGTTGATAAAGAGTGGGAAGGGGTTCGTGATCAACTGGTTAGTATGCGGGTGAACGGTGGATTCCCTTATATTACAGTTAACGATGGAGATTACTTAAAAAACAACGAACTTTACCTAAAGCATTGGTTTGAGGATATTGAGCTTGATTTAAAGTATTTAGAGAAAGTTCTTCCATACGTGTATCAGCTTTGGGGGAGACCAGTGCACATGGAGAGTGTTTTAGAAGGAAAAGCTGTATTGTTTTCTTATGATGGGAAGAGTGTGTCGAGGAAGTATTTATAG
>NZ_NUMC01000182.1:0-2126 GCF_002577655.1 Bacillus sp. AFS040349
CGATTCTCACGGTATCGAGACATAACTGCTTCTTTTTGGCTCTTGTTTGTCCCGATTCTCGCGGTATCGAGACACACTTCTTTCTTTTCCACTCTTGCGTGTCCCGATTTTAGCGGTATCGAGACACACTTCCTTCTTTTCTGCTCTTATTTGTCCCGATTCTCATGGTATCGAGACATAACTATTTCTTTTCTGCTCTTATTTGTCCAGATTCTCTTGGTATCGAGACACATTCTCTTCTTTTCTGCTCTTGTTTGTCCTGATTCTCATTGTATCGAGACACACTTCCTTCTTCCCTACCCTTGTTTGTCCCGATTCTCATGGTATCGAGACATACTCGCTTCTTCTCTTCTCTTTCTTGTCCCAATTCCCACGGTACCAATACACGATACCCCTTCTCCCCTTGCTCTTGCCTCAATTCCCACATAATCGAAAGTTTGCTCTTTTTCCACTCGCTCTTTTCCCGACACTCCCGGCATCTTGGGACATATCTGATTAGCTGAACCCAAATAAAAAGGATGAAATCTCAATGATTTCATCCTTTTCTTCTCTTATAATGACGAATAGTTCACAGCGTCCTTATTGTCATAGATTACGTAGTAACCGCCACCTACATCAAGGTGCTTACCGTCAATTCCATATACCCAAATGCGTTCTCCTGCTTTAAGAGTCTTATGAACTACACCGTTAGGCTTGTACATTGTGATGTTTTTCTTAGGCGTAATAAAGCCCATAACAAGCTTCACATTATTATCTCTTTTCAGAACATGTTTGCCGACACTATCAGATCCAACATAGATATACTGATCATCATAATCGTAAACTCTTAAATATTCACCAGTTTTATAGGTGATGTTACTTGGGTGTTCAGAGAGTTTATTATCGCTAGTTAGACGATATAGTTTAGTTGGCTTATCAATATAGGCACGTCCGATCATGATGTTCATATCACTTTCAGAATTTTTAATATAATATCCGCCACCAACATGGAAGTAATCTCCCATTACACCGTACATTCTAATCATTTCGCCTTTGTTAAAGTTAGGATTTTTATCACTTCTTTTTACAACAGTAAATGTTCCGTCTTCGTTACTTTTTAGAAATGGAACATTATTCGTGTAGATCACAACTCGTCCCACAGGTTGGTCATGGTTTGTCGGGAATGTTGTATGAGGTACAGTCACAGCCGGTGTTGAACCTTGTAGATTAGAAGATGATAGATAACCTTCTTTGCCATTTACACTAACCTTATAGAATGAAAATAAGTTTGCTTTGGCTTCAGATTCATAAGGACCAGAGATAATCTTCACTCGACTATATGGTAGCACCTTAGAAATAATCTTTGATGGAGATACCGTATCAGGAAGATCACGCAGGTTTGAAACCCCATTTGCTAGGGTACTATAAGAAGTATAAACAACATCGCCACTTTTTAAGCTTTGCATAGAGGTTGTGTTCCACTCTTCTATATCATATTGCTTTTTCGTAAACACAAGTGTTCCATTACTAGTTGTTGATGTTTCAATTTTTGGAGTAGGAGCAATCGGAACGTATGCCCAGTCTCTAATATAGTCAAATACCTTTTCCTGATAAGGAGATGGATTTGATTTGCTTGGTACGTTACGTACAGATAGACCGTTGTAGGCCCAGACTGCAAAGTACCAGTGCTCAATTTTCGTGCGATCACGGTCATTTATTCTTGGAATATCGTAGCTCCATTTGCTGTTAAGGATTTTTGCACCTTGTTCGATATTATATTCCGTGCTGTATTTCAATTTATATTCATCAATACGTTGGGCTTGCATTTCTTCTTTAGACATTGTTACTTGCATGATGCCGATTCCACCGTCATTGTTCTTGTTCATAACAGGTTCACCATTGGTTTGATACTGCATCATAGCAGTCTCTTTCATAGCAATTGCCTTTAAGATTTCAGGTGGAATATTATATTTTATTGCATATTTCGTGATGAGTTCTTTTTTCTCTTTTGCACTTAATTCTGTCTCTGCAGCTTCAGCAGTTGGTAGATTCGTAGAAAATATAAGTGTAAATAACAATAGTAAACTTAAACTTATATTTTTCATATGTCTCCTCCTTAATTACTGGCCGTATTGTCAAAACTTCTA
>NZ_NUMC01000183.1:0-409 GCF_002577655.1 Bacillus sp. AFS040349
ACTGCATAATTCATTCCTGCGTGATTTTTATGATATTTCTTTAACCGTCCTTTAAACTTCCCTTCTTTCTTTGCGAGCTCAATTCCTTCACGCTGACGCATACGAATAAGGTCTCGCTCTAATTGGTTAACACCAGCCATTACCGTAATTAAGAATTGGCTATATGGATTATCTTCTGATAAATCTAGCCATGTATCCTTAAGTGATTTTAAGCTTGCCTTTTTATTTCGTATTAAATCAATCAATTCAAATAAATCTTGCGTACTTCGAGTGATCCGAGTTAAATCTGTAACATAAATAATGTCACCTTCCTGTAAATCCTCTAACATTTTTTGAAGTTGTTCACGATCTTTTGTGGCTCCTGAAATTTTTTCTTCATAAATAATATCCATTCCAATTTCGTTCAATT
>NZ_NUMC01000184.1:0-155 GCF_002577655.1 Bacillus sp. AFS040349
GAATTGGCAGCTAACCACTTTAACCTTTCATTAAGACTTTTGGTTCTCTCCGTCATATAATCTTCGAATGATAAACTAACTGATAATCTCGTATTCTCCTTCGCTTCATTCCATGTATCTTCTGAAAACAAATATTCCTCAAAATCTCTATATTG
>NZ_NUMC01000184.1:182-850 GCF_002577655.1 Bacillus sp. AFS040349
ATTGTTGTACCATCATCCTCGTATAAATGCCTTTTCCAACGTTTTGAAATAAAATCCACTGGTGAGTCATCAGGTACTTTTCGCTTTCCAGATTCGTTCATTCCTCGGATAATCTCTACAGCTTGTAAAAGTGGCTCATTTGCCTTTGTAGAATGAAAATCTAATACTCTTAATAGCGTCGGCGTATATTTTCTAAGTGAATAAAAGCGTTTTTGCAGTAAGTCTAAATAATCATAGTCAGCAGGACGTGCAAGCTCCTGAGCTTCTACTACCGAAGAAACAAAAGAATTCCATTCAATAACAGATTCCAAAACCTCAAAAACATCTAATTTATCCTTTTTTGCTTTGATTAAAGCCTGTCCGATGTTCGTAAAGTGTATAACCTTCTCATTTAGCTTTTTACCGTTTTGTTTCTGAATTTCTTCTTGAGCCTTACGGCCTTTTGATAACAGACTTAGTATTTGTCTGTCATGAATTTCAAATGCCTTATCCGTTAACTCCTGAGTAAGATGTAATAAATAGACGGTTAATATCGAATATCGTTTATTTTCTTGAAAGTCACGGAATGCATAAGGCTCATATCTTGAACCTAAGCGAGATAGCTGTAACAGGCGATTGCGATGCAAATGACTAATTTGTACCGTTTCTAACTCCATTCCTCGTATGTA
>NZ_NUMC01000184.1:875-1213 GCF_002577655.1 Bacillus sp. AFS040349
GAAGTAATGACCTCTTCCAGCTTTTCTTTTTGCTTTTTTGTTAGAGATTGATTAACCATATTAAATAGCTTCTTTTCAGCCATTGCCCTTGCCTCCCACACCATTCTCTCAAGTGTGGTGAAAGCAGGTAATATGATTTTATTTCTTCTTAGAAAATCTATGCATTCATGTAGTAAATGTATGGCATCACCATTTTCCAAAGCTACTTGATGAAGATGCTTAAATGTCATTCGATATTCTTTTAGGGTAAAAGTTACAAAGTCGTATTCACTTCGAATTTCTTTCAAATGATCCCAAAGTGTATTTTCTCTTTGAGGATAAAGACTAATCGTGGATGG
>NZ_NUMC01000184.1:1349-1481 GCF_002577655.1 Bacillus sp. AFS040349
TTAATTAGTTTAATTATATATCAATAGAGTGTACTCTATTGATACAAGTATAGTAGACTGATAAAATCATAGTTAAGAGTGTTTCATAAGACTTGTCTCAAAAACGAGGTGAAATTTTGCAGAAAATCGGTT
>NZ_NUMC01000185.1:0-1322 GCF_002577655.1 Bacillus sp. AFS040349
ATGATTGAAGAATTAGTACCTCAAGATCATCTTTTGAGAAAAGTGGAAAAATACATAGACTTCTCTTTTATTAATGAAAAAGTCCGACCTCTGTACTCTGAAAACAATGGCCGTCCATCCGATCCCACTATGCTTTTCAAAATGATGTTCATCGGTTATTTCTATGGCATTCGTTCGGAACGTCAATTAGAACGTGAGATTCAGACAAACATTGCTTACAGGTGGTTCTTAGGTTTAAAACTCACAGATCCAGTCCCTGATCATTCAACTATTAGTTGGAATCGCCGTACCCGCTTTAAAGATACAAATATCTTCCAGGAAATCTTTGATGAAATTGCCTTTCAAGCTATTCAACATAAGATGGTTGGAGGAAGGGTTTTATTTACGGATTCTACTCACCTTAAAGCTAATGCAAATAAACATAAATTCACACGTGTGGATGTTGAAGTTGAAACACGAGAATACATTGAAGAATTAAATAAAGCTATTGAAGAAGATAGGATAAATCATGGAAAAAAGCCTCTAAAGGAAAAGGAAGAGGTGAATGAAACTAAGCAAATTCGAAAAAGTACAACTGATCCTGATTGTGGGTTTATGTCACGTGATAATAAGCAAGAGATGTTCTGTTACCTAGACCATCGTACCACTGATATGAAATTTAATATCATCACTGATGCTTATGTTACTCCTGGTAATGTTCATGATTCTGTTCCTTATCTGTCTCGTATAGATCGTCAAATTAATGGATTCGGTTTTAATGTAGAAGCAGTTGGTCTCGATTCAGGATATCTAACAAACGCTATATGTAAAGGAATCAATGATCGCAAGATCTTTGGGGTCATAGCTCATAGAAGGTTCCATCCAACCAAGGGTCTTTTTCCAAAATGGAAATTTGACTATGTGCGTGAACGAGATGTCTATATATGTCCAAACAAAGGAATTAGTTTATCGTACGACTACACGTGAAGGATATCGAGAGTATAAATCTAATCCTAAAAAATGTGCAACTTGTCCATTATTAAAGGAATGCACGAAATCAAAAAACACACAGAAAGTCGTTACGCGCCATGTGTGGGAGGATCATAAAGATCAAGTTCGTCTGAATCGTCTTTCAAAGTCGGGTAAAATCCTATACAAATTCAGAAAAGAAAAAGTAGAGCGAAGCTTCGCAGATTCAAAAGAACTGCATGGGCTTCGCTACTGCCGGTTACGGGGAATACAGAATGCGAGTGAACAAGTATTACTCACCGCAGCCTGTCAAAACATGAAAAAGATCGCCACACACCTAGCAAGGCTTGCATAAGGTGTATGATGATCTTTTT
>NZ_NUMC01000186.1:0-2050 GCF_002577655.1 Bacillus sp. AFS040349
TTTTAAATTAGCATTTATAAGTAGGGATACTGGTCTTTTTTGTTTTGTTAAATGGTAGTTAAACCGAAGGTTTGTATGTGAAAATTAGAGACAAAGTAAAAACAAGCTGACGTGGAGATATTCTCACTTTCTCAACACACTTTTATCGTTCATTCCCCTTATGAACGACACTGCACGCCCTTTTCCAACCACTTTTAATGTTCATTCCCCCTGTGTGAGAGTTGGGCATCGCCAAGTAAGATGTTAAAAGAAAGTGTAATGGACTTTAGATATCGACAAATTTCTCCAAATATCGGGTAGTGACAGGCACCAAAAAACAAATTCCCTCACCATAAACATTTTTAGTATTATTATCCTGTTTTAGTAAATCTTAATAAGTACAAATGTAGAAATGCTATTTAGTCAGAGGTGTAAATTTTGTTTTTAGATAGGATTACTAGTGAGAGTAGATTACTTATATTTGCCTTTTTCATCATATGTTTGTACCTTTCTCCTCTCTTTGTGTTAGGTGAGAATGCACATATAAGGGTCGATGGGAGCAAAGATCAAACATGGTCTATTATCTATAAAGAAAGCTTAAAAAATAAAAAAGTACATGGTTTAAAACTAGCAAGAAATGTTGGACACCAAAGTGCGTTATTAGCAGGATTAATTGCAGCTAAAGATTCATCAGATTGTGTTATATCTATTGATGCAGACTTACAAGATGACGTAGATGTTATAAAAGATTTTATCTTAAAATATAATGAGGGCTTTGATATTGTATATGGTGTAAGAGATAAACGAGATACGGATCAACTATTTAAGAAAACAACTGCAGAAGCATTCTACAAAATAATGCAGAAACTAGGTGTCAATTTAATCTATAATCATGCTGATTATCGCTTAATGAGTAAAAGGGCTGTTGAGGAGTTAGAAAAATTTGAAGAAGTAAATTTATTTTTAAGAGGAATAGTTCCTTTGATTGGGTTTCCATCTACAGCTGTTTATTATGATCGAAAAGAAAGATTTGCTGGAGATACCAAATATCCTTTAAAGAAAATGATTTCCTTTGCTTTTGAAGGCATAACCTCTTTTTCAGTAACACCAATAAGGTTTGTTTTACTTCTAGGATTCCTCTCTTTTTTTACTAGTTTGTTGTTTGGATCATATTTTGTAACTTTAAAGTTTATTGGAGAAACAGAGACAGGGTGGACATCATTAATTACATCTATTTGGTTAATTGGCGGACTACAGTTAATAGCCATTGGATTAATTGGAGAGTACATTGGGAAGATTTATAAAGAGTCAAAACGACGACCAAGATATAGTATTGATATAAATACTTTAGGTTTAACAAAACAACTTATTAAAAGGAATATTGAAACTGATGCTTCAGACCATAAAGAATTATTATAATAAGTCAAACACAATTATACGATTTATTGGAGTCGGGCTAATAAATACTATCATTGGAATCTCTTCGATATTCTTGCTATTAAATGTATTTGGTTTTTCTTATTGGGTATCAACTTTTATAGGTAATGGTATAGGAGCTATTATTAGCTATTTTCTTAATCGAAATTTTACGTTTAACAGCAATGTTAATAATAAAAAAGGAATTGCTCTTTTCTTATTTGTCATTTTAGTAAGCTATTATGTTTCTTATAATATAGGGTACAGTTTGATAAATAAGAACGTTTTAAGTACCAATATATATGGAGAAGAGTTATCAATATTGTTGGCTGCACTTATCTATACAGTATTGAACTATTTAGGGCAGAGATATTTGACGTTTAAACAAGTATGAAATTATTACCAGTTGATAGTTATGAATATTATTGGTATGATGTAAATCCAGTCACGAATTATAAGTGATTGAGTAATTCTAACAATCATCTTCTAAAAAACATTTTAAAAATGTTTGACATAATTTTTATTACGTGTTAAGATGATAGTCCAGTCGTTGAGAGATACGAATTGGACAAGATATGATCTTTGAAAACTAAACAAAACCAAGCGTGCCAACGTTAATTTCGATTAACAAAAAAAACGTACTATATAGTACAAA
>NZ_NUMC01000187.1:0-7172 GCF_002577655.1 Bacillus sp. AFS040349
CTTATTATGGGGAAATTAGGTTCTTATTCAAGACAAAACAGCCTAGCTACAGCCTTACGTGAGATGGGCCGAATAGAAAAAACGATCTTTATTCTTAATTATATTTCAGATGAATCTTTAAGAAGAAAAATACAAAGAGGATTGAATAAAGGAGAATCTATGAATGGACTGGCACGAGCTATTTTCTTCGGAAAGCAAGGAGAGCTTAGGGAACGAACCATACAGCATCAATTACAAAGAGCCAGTGCCTTAAACATAATCATCAATGCCATCAGTATCTGGAATACTTTACATCTAACAAAAGCAGTTGAATATCAAAAACGGTCAGATAGTTTAAATGAAGAATTATTGCACCATATGTCACCTCTAGGTTGGGAACATATTAATTTATTAGGAGAATACCATTTTAATTCCGATAAAATAGTTTCGTTAGATTCTTTAAGACCATTGAAACTTTCTTAACGTTGTTAAAAATAGAGAATTCGTCAGGAAAATAGGCTTATCGTTGTAAATCCGCATTTTCCTGACGCTACCCCTTATAGGGTGGAAAGTTGATACTTATCAATGTGTTTCACAGGTGGACACCTTTCCTAATGATCGTTGGAGATTCGACTATACATTAGTGTATTATGATGATAAAGGAAGGTACCAGAGCTCTCAAAGCGGTTATTATTATACTCCGCCATATTAAAGGAGTGAGAATATGGAAATAAGTTTTGATCCACAATGGATTATTATGCTTATAATAGTTATAATAATACTTTTTCGAATTAATATTTTAAAAGCAAGACTCAAAGAAAAAAATGAAGAAATAATGAAACTAAAAGAAGCTTTAAACTATTTCCAGAATAAAAAGTAATAGAAGAGAGGTCGATTCAAAAGCTAGTTTAATAACGATCTTTTGAATCGGTTTTTCATCTATTCCTCCACTGTTTTTAAAGGAAGCTACTAATACGGAAGAGTTTTAACCAAACATTTTTAGTGTAATGGTTCTTCATAATTACTTAACCCCATTTCTTTAGATAGTAGATAACAACACAGATAAGTTCTTCTAAATTTTGAGTTCGGTATTGTCACTAACAATAAGACCTTCATACTCCCCGTTAATACCCCAAATCAATATATAATATTCTCCATACAGTGTTTTATCACCTGTTTCTTCCTATTCTTAACTGCTACACTACAATAAAGGAACGTCAAACAGCAATCCTTTTTCTACCATAGCGCTTTTATTGTTGAATAACATTATTATCATCACTAACTAGTCATAATAATATGAGTTAGTCCATCCATATTCTTTACCATTATCTGCACACCATTTAAGAAAACCTTTTTTACCCTCATTTTTAAAAGCAATCCAATCGCTTAACAGATTTTTGTAGTAGTTTACACTTTCAGCTACATGCTTTCTACTATCAAGATTTGTGATTTCTTTAGAAAGGTTTTCGATTTTCAAAACAATGTCTTGATCCTCTGAAATATCGCCAAGGTAGGCATCCTCAGAAATGTGGTGAAAAGAAAAATTAAGGAAATTAAGATAATAGTTAATGATTGCCATTAATACTTTTTGTTCACTCTTTCCACCAATTCTTAGTGCCGTTTCAAGGTACTTTAAATGGTTTTCTGTTTTTAAGAATAAACCGTACCATCTATATGGTTGAGGGTCTATTGGATTTTCATACAACCACTCATCAAGAATTGGTTTTAGTATGTTTTCCTCAAGTGGATGTACTAGTACATCCTGTATATCCACTGATTCCTCAAACAATTTAAAAAGCCAGTGAGCAAATTCCTTTTTCTGTTTAGGCTGCCAGGCCTCTGCCTCATTAATAAAAAGGTTAAGCGATCTAAAGGCATCTTTCCTAAGTCCCTTTTCTTTAAAAAGGCAAAAATCTTTAAAATGCGGATAAATATCCAAAGTTTTATCTTGGATTAAATTCGTTAGTAAATCAATCAAATCAGCTACACCTTCTTTCATTGAGGAATTTTCAGCTTATTATGAATCAGCACCCTTAAATTTTCAAATTTGTTATATAGCTCATTTAAATCAACAATCTTCTTTTTCTATCTCAGGTAACCTGGATTCTCTATAGTTAGGTAATTTCATATCTTATCTGTTCGAGTAATTTTCTAGCTGGATTATAAGTTTTATTTCGTCTTAGGATCTTTTCAATAATATCAATTGCTAATTCTGATTTCCCTTCCAATATAAGTGATTCAGCGTATTGAATAGCTACCTTGTCTTGTTTAGGATTTTGAGTGTATGCCGTTTTAATATATGGCTTTGCCTCCAACTCTTTTCCTAATTTCAATAAACATTCATATATTCTTGCATATGTTCTTGAGTGTTCAGACAACTGATTGGATTTAATAAAACAATTTAGAGCATTTTGAAATTCATTTTTCTCGAATTCTAATAGACCTTTTTGATAGAGAAGATATGACTGTTCATGATTATCCAACATATTCAATCCTTTCATTGCTAAATCAACAAATTTCTTTTGCATAATAAATAAAAAAAGTAGCTATCCATTTACAACAACAGCGCTTTGATTGTTGAAGATCACATTAGTCTGTTGAATAGTATCGTTGTACTGTGCAGCAAAAGACCTTGTTTTTATTTGTTCTTCTAATACATTAGTTACACTATACTTCCCTTTAATAATGTATTTTGCAATCAAAACATGCTGTTTATGGCAGCTTTGAATGGAAAAAGAGCTTGAATATATAAGAAATGCATAAATTCTTGCATATTATGGGCTCTGAAATTTTATTCCTTGTTGTATTAAAGCTCTTCATATATACAGTATGATTTTTGACCGTATTCATCGTAACTAAAGAAACAAAAACAGCCCTTTTCTATCTTTGTTTACTCGTTATATTCTGTAAGTAAATATAGTTCTCAACGTAAACAAAGATAGGACTTTACTTGGAGAGGTGGGTATGATAGGCTAGTATGCCTTATGAAACACCTGCTTCAGCCTTTCAAGACAAATCGTACCCACAGAGGATCCAAGTCAAGTCCTTTAACACTCATTCTACATTTACATATAAACAATGATAAAAGGTGCATCATATCAATATTTCGCTGCTGATACTGTATATATGAACAATTTAGTTTAAGTACAATTCTTCACATGTTGTTGAGGTTCAAACGTTTTCGTATAGATTGTAAGACCCGAACTACAACCAACAGAATTACAAATGAAGACTTCGTATTAAATGTCATTGATTATTAGAGGCTAATTAATTACTGTTTTAGAAAGAACCTATTAATATTTTGATTTATTTAGCCCATAAAATTCAGCTAACTTCTCATATAGTTTTATACGCGTATCAAAACCTCTTTGAGTAGTTGTAATAATTAGTTCTTCCACATTTAACTCACTAGATAGGGCATCCAGCTTTTTTTTCAAATCATCCCATGTTCCAATCACTAACGTGGAAAGATAAGACTCGGACATTAATTGAAGCTGTGGTGGAATTGTTATACTTTCAACATTTGACAAATCTACGTTTCGTAAAGCGCCTGCGTTTTGTAGATGTTTTATCGACATTACTTTCTTTTGGACTGCTACTTCTTCAACTGTTTCACCACTAATTACAGATAGACCCAAAATAACTGGAGGAGCATCCAGCCCGTGATTTCTCCGATAAAGATTGCGATAAAGTGAAATAGCCTCTTTAGCGCCTGTTGGATTAAAATGATAGGCAAAAGAATAACTCAAAGCTTCTGCAGAGGCTAATTGAGCGCTGTATGAACTAGAACCCAAAAGCCATATTGGTGGCAGCGGTACTTCTTCAGGCATTGCAACTATTTCGCTAAATGGGTTT
Source organism: Bacillus sp. AFS040349 (assembly GCF_002577655.1). Lineage (NCBI taxonomy): Bacteria > Bacillati > Bacillota > Bacilli > Caryophanales > Bacillaceae > Bacillus > Bacillus sp. AFS040349. The sequence continues at coordinate 3,835 of NZ_NUMC01000187.1, forward strand.
TCCTTTTTTATCTGTTGGTTTGCATCATATCCTACTAACTCATGGAGTAATGCTTGTAAGTCATCTGCATTATAGGGCTGCTTAGAGCGACGGAGCGCAAGTGCTGATAAACTAGATGATCCCGGAGCACGTCCTATACCTAAATCAATTCTTCCTGAATAAAACGCTTCCAGCAATTTGAAATTCTCTGCTACCTTTAAAGGTGAATGGTTAGGAAGCATTACCCCTCCCGAACCTACACGAATGCGATTTGTAACAGCTAATATTTGACCAATTAGCATTTCGGGAGAGGCACTTGCTACAGTTGATATATTATGATGCTCAGTAACCCAAAAACGCTCATAACCGAGTTTATCAGCTTGCTTTGCTAAATGTAGCGTATTTAATAAAGCTTCTTTCCCAGTAGTTCCATAATCAACTGGTGCCATATCTAAAATGGATAATCGTTTAATCATAACTTTACTCCTTTATATTGTTGTTACCGTTTAATCGACCGTATTGATAAGGCACTCCTAAATGTTCACGTAAGGTTGTCCCCTCATAATCTTTATGAAACAATCCACGCTTTTGTAAAACAGGAATAACTTTTTCTACAAATGCTGGCAATCCATCATGAGTTTGGTCTGCACAAATCGTAAAACCATCGCAAGCACCTGCTTCAAAAATTTCTTGCATTTCATCCGCAATTTGTTCTGGTGTTCCAAGAACAGTGTGGTGAAATTCGGTTACGCCATGTGCTAGTACATCATGAACAGTTAACCCTTTTTTAAATAGTTCAACAGCCCGCTTCGAATGCAGCTGGTAATGATCAGTCACTAAACGATTTTGTATTTCTTCCGGCAATGGCTGATGAAGGTTATTGTATGGAATTGATACACCAACTAATGACGATAAATAATACAATTTACCAAGTAGTTCATCAGACATTAAGGAAAGCATCTCTTTTCGACGATTCAGTGCGTCTTCATACGTATCGCCTACAGTAACGAACAACCCCATAAACATTTTTACTTCATTTGCATTTCGCCCAGCAGCTTGAGTTATCTGTTCAAGGTTTCTTCGATGTTCTCGACCTGTATCTATATCTGCTGCAACTGAATAAACTCCGGAAGCATACATACCAGCAAGCTCTAAACCCTCCTCTCCCCCTCCTGCTTGGAAAATAACAGGCTGTCCTTGTGGTGACGGTGGAATCGGTAATGGACCTCGCGAAGAAACATATTTACCTTGTAAATTAACGGGCTTGATTTGGGAACCATCTGCAAATATTCCTTTTTCCGTATCAAGTTTTAAGGCAGCTTCCCCCCAGCTTCCCCATAAGGACTGCACAATTTGGATAAATTCATGTGCACGTTCATATCTATTTTTACGATCAGCAATTCTTTCTCCATAGTTAGCAGCAGTCCGTGGATCGTTTGTGGTAACGGCATTCCAGCCGATACGACCTTTGCTTAAAACATCAAGCGCCTTTAATTGACGTGCAACAGTATATGGGTAATTGAATGTGGTTGATTGGGTAAGGACTACCCCGATTTTTTCAGTTTCTTGAATAATTTGGCTTGTAACAACGATTGGATCAAGCGTCGCAGAAGGTGCATGATTGGTTAAATCTTCACGTAAAGCAGGATGATCAGCTATAAAGACAAATTGAAACTTACCTTTTTCCGACCATTTCGCTACATTTACAAGGGAATCTGAATCCATAAAATGATATGGATTCGACCCTTTTGATCTCCAAGCACTACCCGAGGATCCATAACTTAAATTTTGTGAGGCTAGTAGCATCTTTTTGGATGATTTCAATCGTTATTCCTCCATTATCATTAAAATAATAAATTAAATGTTGGAATGATTATTCCAACTAATTATGTTATTATTAGCGTAATTAAATACTACAATTTTAACAAGTACTGTGTTTTTTAGTATATACTATCAAAAATCATTGTATTGTGTGTTTCCAAGCTTTACAGTTCATACTACATACATTTGGAGGGGAAGATATGAAGAAAACAATGAAGTATTCGCCTGATTGCGCACTATCCAAAGTACAAAAAGTGATTGGGGGAAAGTGGAAATTAATTCTCCTATGGTATATTTCCGAACAACCAAGAAGATTTGGAGAGATGCATCGAAGTTTCCCGGATATGACACAATCCATGTTAACAAAGCAACTCAGAGAGTTAGAAAATGATGGACTATTACATCGTGAAATTTATAAAGAGGTTCCACCTCGTGTAGAGTACTCTTTAACGGATCTGGGGCAGCAGTTTGTACCGATCCTTCAAAATATGTACGCTTGGGGAGAGCGCCATTTAGAAGAATAGCTTGTGTTCAGCTCCCGGTTTCTTAAAAGGCTATTTTGATAAAGTCTTTATTTCAGGATTTGCATACAATAAAGAAGGGGAAGGGCTGCTGAGAGATAAACGCGTTTTCTCTCTATTTACCTTTGGTGCACTCGACCCATATCTTGATTTAACTAATCAGTAAAAGGTACTTGAAATGCTTTGGGATAACATTTTCGGAATGGTAAGCTTTGTAGATGGTGCCTTGAAATATTTTACTCAAGTTCCTTCTACTACAGATGAAAGATGAAAAAAATATTTAGACGAAGCTGAGGAGTTCGTTAATCAGATTTTCGACACTAAATTAGGAGAAATTGGTTCAACTGGAAACCTCCGATTACTAACGAAATTGGCATCAGGAGGGTATCTGAACGGGAAAATTGATATTAAGTAAGCTCCCTAACTATTTTGCTGAATTAGTTTACTTCAAAAGTATTCTTGGTTAAACAGAAGAATCAGGTGATGAATGCTTTCACCTTTATTTGCAAATATCAGTAACAACTCAATAACAAAGGAGTTTGTGAAAAAAGTTCTATACCCGTTAAAACAGCCGACTAGTGACCGGCTGTTTTTTCATTTCATAAGATTTAAAGGCGAGAATCGCTTTCATGATATTATCTTTCCCCTGAAACTCTTTCGAGCGGATACAACAAGGTGGTGTGTAACAATCTATTACGTACAGTTTTTATGACAGGGCTTTCCACAATTAATATCTACGTACTTGCCTGTTCGTAAGTAGTATTAATTATAGTCATATTTTAAATCTTTATTAAACTAACCTGCTCGTTAGTACCTTAATTCGCATATATGAATATTGTATATTTATTCATAATCATTCAGAAATAATTCATACCTTATAGCAAATATTACACCAGCACCCAGAAGAGCTTGTTTCAGTACATTACTTTGCAAAATCACCAAAGCTATTATTGCGTAGTATCGGGTCTACTACGAAATAAGTGTTACTCCACAATATGGCCTTTATCTACAGTATAT
>NZ_NUMC01000188.1:0-280 GCF_002577655.1 Bacillus sp. AFS040349
TCGCCATCATTACCAGATATTCTGTTCAATTTTAGCGACAAAAACTATTATATAATATTTTGTCGAAAAATCAAGATGTTTTTTGAAGAAATTATATTCCTTCAAAACTAGATAACGATACACAATTCAATTCACGACTGAGTTTAACGTTCTTACATGTCCAGCTCCAGAAGCTAAATCCTACGGTAATTTCACTCTCTCGAAGAAGTCAAAGAACAACTTCATCTCGATCGCTCCAATTCCCTATGGATAAGAGCTAAGCTTCTTCCACTTTTCTATT
>NZ_NUMC01000189.1:0-226 GCF_002577655.1 Bacillus sp. AFS040349
ACGTTGCCAGGCTTTGGATTATTCCGCAGTAGCTCAGTGGTAGAGCTATCGGCTGTTAACCGATCGGTCGTAGGTTCGAGTCCTACCTGCGGAGCCATTTTGGAGAGCTGTCCGAGTGGCCGAAGGAGCACGATTGGAAATCGTGTAGGCGGTGTAAGCTGTCTCAAGGGTTCAAATCCCTTGCTCTCCGCCACTATTTTAAATATAATATGGCCCATTGGTCAAG
>NZ_NUMC01000189.1:232-421 GCF_002577655.1 Bacillus sp. AFS040349
TCGAATCCCGTATGGGTCACCATAGTTTTTTCGCTCTAGCGAAAATAACTAACCTTAATGAAATTCATAAATTATGTATTATTTTGGAGGATTAGCTCAGCTGGGAGAGCACCTGCCTTACAAGCAGGGGGTCGGCGGTTCGATCCCGTCATCCTCCACCATATTTATTATCGCGGGGTGGAGCAGTCT
>NZ_NUMC01000189.1:529-849 GCF_002577655.1 Bacillus sp. AFS040349
GTCCCGTCCGGACCGCCATTATTTTATTAGTTAGATTAATATTTGCTCTATCTCTAAGTATAGAGTAAAAGGGTTTCGATAAGCGAGAAGGTCGAGGAAGCAAGTGAACGAGCACTGGAGCGTATGACTATACGTGAGGATGTGAGTGAGAGAGCTGACGAAGAGATTCGAAGCTTAGCGGAAGCCGTAAACTATATTGGCTCGGTAGCTCAGTTGGTAGAGCAATGGACTGAAAATCCATGTGTCGGCGGTTCGATTCCGTCCCGAGCCACCTTTTATTTATTTTAAATTAAATTTAACGCCGGTGTAGCTCAATTGGT
>NZ_NUMC01000018.1:0-43950 GCF_002577655.1 Bacillus sp. AFS040349
TTTATATACTGTAGATAATGTACTATTTGTTGAATTACCTATTAATTGAACAAAACCTCTGACAACAGTTAACGGATTTCTCACTTCGTGTGCAACACTTGCTGCGAGTTCACTGACAATGGAAAGCTTTTCTGCTTTCATTAACTCCATCCTCATAACAGCATTTGCCCGCATGTACTCAATGAGGTATATACATAGACTAAGTATCAAGGTAAGGGTGAAAATTGTAATGCCTGGGATTACATAATTAGTTAAATCAACATAATGTGGAATTAAAACGCTTACAATTATGATTGTGCAAAGTGAAAAAATTAAAATACTAATTCCATATATCGCAGCATAATTTAATTTCTTTTTAAACGTGTAGGAATACCAATTGCTTCGTAGAGACAGTGAAAGAATAAAATAAACCGTTACACTCCCACAAAAATAAACCCAGCCCAGTTCATAAAGTTGTGAAAAATAAATTGAAGTTGTAAGAAGAGTAAGCAGACCAGGTATGGATCCTCCGTAAACGACGCTAGTAAATAAGGGAATAGGTTGAAGGGTAAAGAAAGCTCCATCAATTAGCTCGATCGGGTAAATCAGACACAAGATAGAAGAAAAAATTGAGCCGCACGTAATTAATAGTTTATTGGGTTTTAAAGAGCTAAGATTGTTTCTACTTAACCATAATAAATGATAGACAAAAATAGGGAGAACAACGAATGTAATTTGCAAGATAATATCTTTTACTAGTTCCATATAAGGTTCACCTTTGATATAAGTAAGTTTCCCTAATTATACCATTAAATTGTGAAAATTATTCTAAAATAAACATAATTTAACTAATTTTTCATAAAAACGAAATAAATGAGCTCTTAAGTTTAAAAGAGCTCATTTGGAAGTTTAGGATAATTATGTTAGGGCTATCTTCAATCTTTTTAAACCATCTAACAAAGTCTCCTTTGGGCAAGCAATGTTCATTCTAAGGAAACCTTCTCCGTTTTCGCCAAACTTTGAACCTATATGTAAAGCTAGTTTACCCTTGTTAAGAAGTAGTTCCTGTAATTCTTTATCTGATTTATTTAAACTTCTTACATCAATCCACACAAGATATGTTGATTCAGGACGCATGATTTTTACCTGAGGAAGATGATTCATTAAATATTCTTCTATTAATAATACATTTTCCTGAAGATATTGAATTAATTCATCAAGCCAGTTGCTCCCATGTTCATAAGCTGCCTGCATCGCATCAGCTCCTAACGTGTTGATACCCATTACCCCAAACAGCTGTTGAACTTCATTGTAACGCCTTTTAAGGGAGTCATTTGGTATTAACAAGATTGATGCTTGTAGGCCAGCTAAATTGAACGTTTTACTAGGTGCAATACAAGTAATGGTTTGATTGGCAATGTCTTTTCGAATAGAAGCAATTGGAGTATATTGATTTCCAAACAGCAGCAGATCGGAATGAATATCGTCTGATATAATAAGAACATTATGCTTTATACAAAGATCCCCAATTTTTGTTAGTTCCTCTTCACTCCAAACACGACCACTTGGATTGTGAGGATTACATAAGATAAAAAGTTTTGTTCTTTCATCCGAAAGTTTTTCTTCCAAATCATTAAAATCAATTTCATAACGGAAGTTTTCATTTAGTAATAATTGATTATAAAGAACCTCGCGTTTATGCTTTTGGGCAATTTCGAAAAACGGGTAGTAGACAGGCGGTTGTACGACAATCTTGTCTTCTGAAGTAGTAAAGGCATGGATAGCCATACTAATAGCTGTGACAATTCCAGGACTGTAAGTGATTGTTTTTGGATCAATCTCCCAGGAATGACGAGACTTCAACCTATTTTTAACGGCTTCTTCCATTTTTGATCCAGGCATTGTATATCCAAATATTCCGTGGTCAACTCGAGTATGTAAGGCATCAATCACTTCCTCAGGTGCTTGAAAATCCATGTCAGCCACCCACATCGGTAGAACATCTTCTACACCAAATATTCTTTTTGTATAATCCCATTTTACTGAATCTGTTTTTTTTCGGTTAATAACTTGATCAAATTGACTCAATTGCTTCACCCCTTATTAAAGATTCTTATAAAACTGTGAGCTATATTTATAATAGGATTCTTTTAACATGAGTAGTACAGTTATGAATCATAAACAAAAATGGATATAGCTTCTTTCTTTCATTATCTACTTCTATCATAAGTGTGTTACAATAACAGTGCAAAAAATAAGATTAATAAAGGTGAAATAATGGAAACACAGCAAACGAATATAAGGTTAATGGAAGTTTTATTACAGTGGGATCCGTTAGGTTATGGAGAAGATAGTTATGAAACGGAAGTAGTTGATGTGCTCCAGGCTGTTCATTTAATAGATGATAAACTAAAGTTAGCAAGAAAAATACAAGCGATTTATGAATTTTCGTTCGAAGAAATCATCCCTCTAACGGAATGTGAATCCATGTCTAAGCAGTTACTTCAAATCAAAAATAATACAGCTGTGAAATTTAAGCGAAAAACCACTCATATGAGTGGTTTTTCTATTGAGCCTGAATAAGGAAGTTCATAATTTTTTCTGAAACGTGTTCCGGCCTTTCCTCAGGTACTAAGTGGCCAGTTTGTTTAAATGAGAAAAATGTTGAATTAGGTAAGTCGTTTTGTAATCTTTCTCCAATAGAAACAGGTACGACTTTGTCTTCATTTCCCCATATAAGCAAGCTAGGCTGTTCGATCTGCTTTAACTCTTCTGAACTAAGATCACCTTCATGGTCACGAATCATCCGATTTAAAGCACGAAATATTTTGTCATCGAGAAAAGGCTCCATATACCCGTCCATCATTTCCTGATCAATTAATGAGCGATCATGTACCACGTTGTTTAAGTTCTTTAGAATTCCTTGACTTGCTAGCCAATGCTTAATGCATAGATAAAAATATGGAACATAAGAACCAAATTTTAGTGAAGGATGTACACCTTTCATATATCCTGAGCTACATAGTAATACCACTTTCTCAAATAAATCAGGTCTTTGCTTTGCTGCATTCAAAGATACTTGCCCACCCATGGAGTGACCAACAAGGTAAGCTCTTTTTATGTTCAGTCCTTCTGCTAAACGTATTACTACTTTTGCCATGTTTGTATAAGAGTGAACAAATTTAGTTGATTTTTCTGTTTTTCCAAATGGAGGAAGATCAATTGTAACGATTGTAAAATCCTCTTTGAGTAAAGGGATAATTTTTCTGTAGCAAAAACTAGAGGACAAAAACCCATGTACTAAAATCATAACAGGATTGGATGGATGTTGGCGATAAACCTCATAGTGAACGTTTATGCCAAAAATATTCATTGTGCTACAGTAGTAATGGCTTTTATTCATAAGCATTCACTCCATTTTTCCTATATATATTGCCAGATTGTATGATAAAATATGTGTTTGACTTAACACACTAAAATTGCTGCTTGTCATATAGGGGTATAGCTTATAAGGAAACTTTGTTAACCAAATAGGCTGTTAAAGAAGAATTATGTTTTTTTATATTTTTTACCGGGATATAAAAAAACACTCATGTAAAAATCTACCCTTTTTTCTTTTTGTGAAACGTATGAAAAACGAGCAATATGGTGGTATAATTATCTGAAGATTTGAAAAGTAGGAGTGGTGAAAAATGAAGTTTAGTGAAAAGGAAGTAGAGTTATTAGAAATATTGCAAGATGACTGCCGCTTGACTGCAGAACAAATCGCCAAAATGATTGACTTATCAGAAGAAGAAACGAAAAAGATAATTAAAAATCTTGAAGATCAACGTATTATTGTTGATTATACAGCACAGGTGAATTGGCGTAAGGTTGATGGGCACGAAGGTGTAAAAGCAATGATCGATGTGAAAGTTCAGCCAAAAAGAGGAGTAGGCTTTGATGATATTGCAAGTCGAATTTATCGTTTTAATGAAGTAAAGTCTGTTTACTTAATGTCAGGTGCTTACGATCTTTCAGTTATAATAGAAGGAAAATCGATGTCTGCTATTGCTCAATTTGTTTCTGAAAAGCTTTCAACTTTAGACTCTGTTTTGTCTACAACAACTCATTTTATCTTAAAGAAATATAAACATGATGGTACTATATTTGAACAAGATGATGAGGATAAGAGAATTGTGGTATCACCATGATTGAACCAACGCATTACCTTTCAAGTACAGTCAAAGGCTTAAAACCATCAGGAATACGCAAGTTCTTTGACCTGGCAGCAAGTATGGAAGGTGTAATTTCATTAGGTGTTGGTGAACCTGATTTTGTTACACCTTGGAATGTAAGAGAAGCAAGTATCCTTTCCTTAGAACAAGGATATACCTCCTACACAGCAAATGCGGGCCTTCTTGAGTTAAGAAAAGAAATAAGTTATTACCTTCAAGAAAAAACAAATGTGAGCTACAGTCCATCAGAGGAATTGTTAGTAACAGTTGGGGCAAGCCAAGCTCTTGATCTTGCACTTAGAGCTATTGTGAACCCTGGTGATGAGGTTATTGTCATTGAGCCTAGCTTCGTATCTTATTCATCACTAATATCTCTTGCAGGTGGGGTACCAGTATCTGTTCAAACGAGCGGTGAAATGGAGTTCAAGCTTCAGCCTTCAGATTTAGAAAAGGCAATCACAGATAAAACGAAAGCTGTTATTTTGTGCTCCCCAAATAATCCAACTGGAACACTTCTTAATAAAGAAGACTTAGAAAAAATAGCTAAAATTATTGAAAAGTATGATTTATTGGTTATTTCAGATGAAATCTACGCGGAGCTTACATATGATGATATGTATACAAGCTTTGTATCAATTGATGGAATGGTAGAACGGACAATCCTTGTTTCAGGATTTTCGAAAGGATTTGCCATGACAGGCTGGCGTTTAGGGTATGTAGCTGCACAGCCTGAATTTTTAAGCGCCATGCTTAAAATTCATCAATACACCATGATGTGTGCACCTTCTATGGCTCAATACGCTGCAATCGAAGCAATTAAGAATGGCAAAGAAGATGTTTTGCATATGAAAAAAAGCTACAGACAACGGCGAAACCTTTTTGTTAATGCATTAACAGAAATGGGGCTTACTTGTCATGTACCAGGTGGTGCGTTTTACGCATTTCCTTCTATAAAGGAAACAAATCTTTCGTCAGAAGAATTTGCAGAAAAGCTTCTCATGGAAGAAAGAGTGGCTGTTGTTCCAGGTAGCGTGTTTGGTGAAAGCGGCGAAGGGTATATCCGATGCTCCTATGCTTCTTCATTAGAACAGCTTCAAGAATCATTAAGAAGAATGCAGCGTTTTGTTCAAAAACAAAAAGCTGGCGTATAAGTATAAATCTCAACTAAAAAAAGCTGACCAGTTGATCAGCTCATATAGAAACTAAAGGGGGAATACTAGAAAGCCTTATGCTTGTATTATTCCCTCTTTTTTATGTGGCTTAAACCTAAAAATCAGATTTTTCCTCTCTTTATAAATCCTCATTAAAATCAATTCCCAAATGAAACAATGTCGAACATGATGGCGTTAAATAAAATGAAAGAGGAGGGCAGAGACATGACCGAAGAAGAATTAATAAAAAAGGCCAAACAGGGAAATATGTCAGCTTTTCAACAGCTAGTTGAACTACATTACCCTGTTGTGGAGAAGTTTGCTTATCAATTAGGGAACAGACAAGAAGAGATTGAAGATATTACACAGGAAGTATTTATTCGTGTGTATCGATTTATAGATCAGTTTACTAAGGCAAAATTTTCAACTTGGTTATATAAAATAACACTTAATGTAACGAGGGACTTTGCTAGAAAACGACAATCTAATCTACGGAAGGTTTTTAAAATACAACAAGACTTTCGACAGGAGTATTACCCTGAAACAGAAGCTGAGGTTTTACGTAATGAGGAAGATCGGGTTCTTCATTTAGCGATACAAAAGCTAGATGAGAAATATCGGATACCAATCGTTCTTTTTTATTTTCATGAAAAGAAGTATGAGGAAATTGCAGAAATCATGTCTATTTCATTATCTACGGTTAAAACACGAATATTACGCGGGAAAACAATGTTGAAAAAAGTCATTGAAGAACTTGATAAGAAAGAAGGTGACATACATGGATGATAAATTATTTGAAGAACGAATGAGAAACTTAAAGCAATCATACGAACAAGTGCCTTCAGTTTCCTCTGTAGATAAAATAGTGAACAAGGTAAAAACATCGGAAAAACCGAATAAAAAGCGCATGAGACTTCAACTACCGTATGTTGCCTCCTTTATTGGTGTACTTTTAATTGGAGGAATCCTTGGTGCGCAACTTCTGAAGCAACCGGATAACACGGGGTCAGAACATCCACCAGATGAACAAATAAATCAACAACCCGTAACAACTTCAGACATTGAGGCTGCAACAAATGAGATTAGGGGCTACTACGAAAGAAAAGTAGATGAGTTAAATGATTCTCTACAATCCAAAGATGTGGAACAATATCAGTTTGTCCAGGAAGCTAAAAGTGCAGTTGCAGCCTTTGAACAAAGAAAGAGTTATAAATCGCAAACAGAGTTAAAAAACTATAGAAATAATGTTAAAACAATTATTGAATATCGTGTATCAATGCCTTATACAGAATTTACTATGTTAAAAAATCAAAGTGATATAAGTGATGAACAAATTCTTCATTATATTGAAAAACTAGAGCTATTAAAAGAACGCTATATAGATAGGTGGGAAACGCACTTTAAGGAACAGAGTGTAGATGTTTCTAACGTTAAAGATTATGTTCAACAACTTAATAGTGGAAGTGTAAAAAATGGAACAGAAGAATATAGTAACTTAGTGGATGAAATAAAGGGGAATGGTTACATTTTTGTTGATGATGGTGAAGGAATGATCTCTTTTACCGTTGATTATGACAAAATTTCCGAGACTTTTTCACAGAAATTATCAGAAGAACTAAAACTATTTCTGGATATTCAGAACAACAAAAGATTTAAGGTAGACGCTGAATTAGTCATCAGTCGTGATGAACTTGAAACTAGACTGATTCTGCTAGAGAAAACCATAATCAAACACCCTAATTTTTCTAATATAAATGATTTGAAAATATTGTTCCAAGATTTAATGAAAACCTATTTAACAGGAACAGAAAATTCCCAAATTACAACGAATGAGGCGAGAGTTAAAGAGGAGATCATAGCAGAATTTGAGAAATTTAATTCTGAGAATAATAATACAAGGTCTTCACAAATAGTTGATGCTTTTATAAGGGAACTTAAAGGGCGTGATTTTCAGCTAACGGAAGAGCTTGAGAATCAAGTAGAGTCTCTCATCCCTTCAGAACTAAAAATGATTCCAAATGGACTAAGCATTAACCTGTTGCCTCTACCAGATCAAATGTTAGAAACATATGAGAAATACAAAAGAACTAATAACGATAAAGTGTTTGATGGACCGTTTGCGGGAACAAATACAATTGATTTAGTTGTTGCAAGAATTTATATGTATGCAGTGGTAACTGGAGATTATGATGTAGCTTATGATCTCTTATATAAAGGAGAAGGCGCAGACATTCCTGATAAAAGTCAATTCATTTCCGAGATAAGTTCTACCGATCTCCAGACTTTATCTAATGAAGTTACGATGGTGGAATTTCAGTATCAAGAAAACGGAGAGGTTATCAAACATATTTATATAAAAGGTGATGGAGAAACAGTTTCACTTGAGCTTCGTCTAGAAAATGGATACCCAAAAATTGTCTATAAATCAATGCCTTAAAGCAACGGATTCATCGTTGCTTTTTCTTTTTTGGGTATACTAAAATATGAGATCAAAAATATTTATTTTTGTCAAAGACGCAAAGATGTGGTATAATTTTTAATTGCGTATAATGGGACATATAATTATAAGAAAAATAGGAGTGTTATTATGACAGCGAAGTACGAAATAGGAAGTGTTCATACAGGAAAAGTAACAGGAATTCAGCCATATGGTGCATTTGTTGCACTAGATGAAGAAACACAAGGACTTGTTCACATCTCAGAAATTACACACGGTTTTGTTAAAGATGTTAATGAGCACTTAAACGTTAATGATGAAGTTCAAGTAAAAGTTCTTTCTATTGACGAAAAATCAGGTAAGATCAGCTTATCAATCCGTGCTACACAAGAAGCACCTGTTGAAGAAAAGCAAGAAGCTCCAAAAAGACCGAAAAAACGTCAAGCAACTGTAAAAGCTGAAACAGAAACTCCACAAGGTTTCAACACATTAAAAGACAAGCTTGAAGAGTGGATTGAGCAATCAAAACGCGAAGAAATTAAAAAATAATGAACGAAGAAAAGATGAACACTTGGTGTTCGTCTTTTTTTATTCGCTATTATCAAAAAAAAAAGAGCTAACCGAAGTTAACTCTTTTTTCTTTAAGTCTTATCGAGCTTCTGGGCGAGGTTCTCTTGCTACTTCTTCAGAAGGTTTGAATAACAGACCAAGATTGATTAAACCAGCAATACCAACTAAACCGTAAATGATTCGTGATAATGCTGAACCCTGGCCGCCGAAGATAGCTGCTACTAGATCAAATTGGAAAAATCCAATTAGTCCCCAGTTGATTGCTCCTATTATCGTAAGTACAAGTGCTATACGTTGAATTGCGCTCATTTTATTTTACAACCTCCTTAGTTGTTAACTACATTTATATCTTGCGAAAAAATAAAAAAACTATTCAAAGAAAATTTTTATAAAAGCACATTTCTTTACAATAAAATCAGGAAATTACATAATCTAAATATGGAGGCGATATAAATGGATAATTTTACATACTATAATCCCACTAAATTAATCTTTGGTAAGGGACAAGTGGAACAACTAGAAAATGAGGTTCCAAAGTACGGAAAAAAGGTTCTTGTTGTATATGGTGGAGGAAGTATTAAGCGCAATGGTCTCTATGATAAAGTTGTTCAAATTTTAGAAAAAAACAACCTTGAGATCTTTGAATTGTCTGGAGTAGAACCAAACCCTAGGTTATCAACGGTTCACCGTGGCGTTGAAATATGTAAAAAAGAAAACATTGATTTTATATTAGCTGTAGGTGGAGGAAGTGTAATAGACTGTACTAAGGCTATTTCTGTAGGGGCGAAATATGATGGAGATGCTTGGGATATTGTGACAAAGAAACATATTCCTACTGAAGCAGTGCCATTTGGTACAGTATTAACATTAGCTGCAACAGGTTCTGAGATGAACTCTGGTTCTGTTATTACGAATTGGGAAACAAAAGAAAAATATGGTTGGGGAAGTCCTTTAACATTCCCTAAATTTTCAATATTGGATCCAGTAAATACGTTCACTGTACCAAAAGATCAAACGATATATGGTATTGTTGATATGATGTCACATGTTTTCGAACAATACTTTCATCATACAACAAATACACCGTTACAAGATCGTTTCTGTGAGGCTACATTAAAAACGGTTATTGAAACAGCTCCTAAGCTAATAAATGACTTAGAAAATTACGAGCTTCGTGAAACCATTCTTTACTCTGGTACGATTGCGTTAAATGGACAACTGCAAATGGGGTATCGAGGAGATTGGGCAAGTCATAATATTGAACATGCTGTTTCTGCTGTATACGATATTCCACATGCTGGTGGATTAGCCATTCTATTCCCGAACTGGATGAAGCATAACTTAGATCAAAATGTATCACGTTTTGTACAACTGGCTGTTAATGTTTTTGATGTTGATCCTACTGGTAAAGACGACCGATCTGTAGCTCTTGAAGGAATTGATAAACTTCGTGAGTTTTGGAGCAGCATTGGAGCACCATATCGTTTGAAGGATTATGATATTAATGATGAAAACATTGATTTGATGGCTGATAAAGCAATGATTAATGGTGAATTCGGTAATTTTAAATCTTTAAATAAAGACGATGTGGTTGCGATCTTAACAGCATCTTTATAAAATGCAAACAAGTAAGCACGGGGTTATACCCGTGTTTACTTGTTTTGTAAATGAATTGTCAGAAAAGATTGGAAATGTTAGCGATTACATAAAGATCTATACTTGATTTACACATGTAGTTTAGATAAAGTTGTTAATAGCTATAAACAAAAAGCAAACATTGGAGGAAAAATGTTATGACGCATGTAAGCTTTGATTATTCTAGTGCCTTAACTTTTTTTAACGAACATGAACTTACATATTTAAGGGATTTTGTGAAAGTTGCTCATCATTCAATTCATGAGCAAACAGGAGCTGGAAGTGACTACTTAGGTTGGGTAGATCTTCCTAAGAATTATGATAAAGAAGAATTTGCTCGTATTCAAAAAAGTGCTGAAAAAATTAAGAACGACTCAGAAGTTCTTCTTGTCATTGGAATTGGTGGTTCTTATTTAGGAGCACGTGCTGCCATTGAAATGCTTAATCATTCTTTTTATAATTCTTTATCAAAAGAACAAAGACAAGCTCCACAAGTTATTTTTGTAGGAAATAACATCAGCTCTACATACATGAAGGATCTTCATGATTTACTTGAAGGAAAAGATTTCTCGATTAATGTTATTTCTAAATCTGGTACAACTACTGAACCCGCACTAGCATTCCGTATTTTTAGAAAGCTTCTTGAAGAAAAGTATGGGAAATCTGAAGCGAAGCAACGTATTTATGCAACAACTGATAAAGCGCGTGGTGCTTTGAAAACACTTGCAACTGAAGAAGGGTACGAGTCATTCATCATTCCAGATGATGTTGGTGGACGTTATTCAATCTTAACGGCTGTTGGGTTATTACCAATCGCTGTAACAGGTGTAGATATTGAAGCTATGATGAAGGGTGCTCAAGCTGCAAGTGAAGATTTCGGAAAATCTGAGCTTGAGGAAAATCCAGCTTATCAATACGCTGCTGTTCGTAATGTTTTATACAACAAAGGAAAAACGATTGAAATGCTCATTAACTATGAGCCAGGTCTACAGTATTTTGCTGAATGGTGGAAGCAATTATTTGGCGAAAGTGAAGGAAAAGACCAAAAAGGAATTTATCCTTCTTCAGCAAACTTCTCAACTGACTTACACTCTTTAGGGCAATATGTACAAGAAGGACGTCGCGACATTTTTGAAACAGTCATTAATGTTGAGACACCTCGCCATGAATTAACGATTGAAGAAGAAGAAAGTGATTTAGATGGTTTGAATTATCTTGCTGGTAAATCAGTAGACTTTGTTAACAAAAAGGCATTCCAAGGAACGATGTTGGCTCATACTGATGGTGGAGTTCCTAACCTAGTAGTAAGCATTCCAAAAATGGATGAATATACACTTGGATATTTAGTGTATTTCTTTGAAAAGGCTTGTGCTATGAGTGGTTATCTTCTAGGAGTTAATCCATTTGATCAACCGGGGGTTGAAGCATATAAAGTAAACATGTTCGCTTTACTTGGAAAGCCTGGCTTTGAAGAAAAGAAAGCAGAACTTGAAAAACGCTTAGAAAAATAATTTTGAACAAGGGTCGACAATAATGTCGGCCTTTTTTCGTTTTAATGGTCATGATTTTCTTATATTAGGCAAATCTAAGGAAAAGGCAATGTTAAGCCATTTCTTTAGTAGAGCAGGCTTTGTTTTAGAAAGAGGTCACGAAACCTGCAAGAAGAAATGTAGCATTAACAGGTCTAAGACAAAGGAGGATTTGCTATGATTGAAGTTCGTTCAAGGTTAGAAGGACAAACATTTCAATTATATGACCTAGAGCAGGAGCTTAAACCTTTAGGCTATACGATAGGTGGAAATTGGGATTATGATCATGGCTACTTTGATTATAAAATTGATTCTGAAGTAGGTTATCAATTCTTGAGGGTTCCATTTACATCTGTGGATGGACAGCTTGATTCTAGAAATACAACAATTGAATTGGGTACACCCTTTCTTTTATCTCATAAATATCAAATTGGATTAGATGACCATGTGCATATTGGGAATTTTAGTGCATCTTTTGATCAATTCCAGGAGCCGCAAGATAAAGATGCAACCTTCCCTGAAGAATATATTGATTTAGGGAAGGCGCTTGTTAAGGAATTAGAGGCTGTATTGCTTGACTAGTGAGTAAACACTATTAGTGAATCATGATCTTGTATTTCAAAGGAGAGGGGCGGATTTACTTTCGTGTCCTCTCCTCTTTTTATGCCAATTAAAATAGATTCTTTTTCGAGGAGTTGGTGACTTGCGTCTTTGAAGGTTTTGCCAATCAGCTCTTTATTTACCGGAAGAACTTGAAATAAATTACCGCTCGCAGGGTTAAGCTCAGAATAAAATGATGACAAACCGTTTTTCGCTAAGTAACTACTCATAATAAAGTGACTTGTTAATTTATAAGACTTAATAATTTCATTTGCTCCGGCTCTGCTAGCATTATTTGCTTGCTGTTCTGTTAGCAATTCAATCACACAGTATAAATTTGGATTTAGTCCTTTTAGGGATAGCAGGACAAGAATAGAGTTCATATCAGCATCTTGTTCATTTTTGTGCTGATCAGCAGTGATGATAGCTGCATCAGCTTCTTGGATATTCGCTTTAAGTAAAGTTTGTTCATTGGCAGCATTTCCACGGATAAAATGAACATTTTCAATTAATGGCGATTCTTTTAATGAGTCATCTATTAAGACAATTTGTTTATATGGCTTAACGGTTTTTAATGAGTCAATCATTTCATTTGCTTTTTCATTCCACCCAATTAAAATGACATGATTTTTACCCGAAAACGTTACATTTCCTTCAAGGTAGGAGTGTTGTCTCTTAATCGCAGCAGAAGAAACACTGGCAAAATATGCTGTTACAAAGCTGGCTCCAGCTAAAATCATCAACATAGCGATACCTCTTCCAACATACGTTTGTGGAACATAATCGCCAAATCCAACAGTGGAGACAGTTACAAGAGC
This sequence comes from Bacillus sp. AFS040349, assembly GCF_002577655.1. Taxonomy (NCBI): domain Bacteria; kingdom Bacillati; phylum Bacillota; class Bacilli; order Caryophanales; family Bacillaceae; genus Bacillus; species Bacillus sp. AFS040349. Next base: position 12,937 of record NZ_NUMC01000018.1, read on the forward strand.
CCACCAAATTCCATCAAATGTAGTTGGAAACTCGTTTGGCTCTACAAGAGTAATAATTTCACCAAACACTAAAATGATGAGTAGAACGATAAGTGTAATACGATAATGAATAGGCCAACGCAACCATTGGGTTATGGTTTTATTTGATTTTGACATGTTGTGAACTCATCCTTTCTTATTTGGTATAAAAGATAAAACCTCTTTAATAATCGTATTAATTTTGGTTGTTACCTCGTCTTTTCCATATGTGTCAATGGCCTTTTCAATCGTCTCAATTGTATCCTCTGAGAATTCAATAAGTGCTTTATCTTCTTCAGAATCATTATAAAAACCAATAAAGGAGTCTAACCCTTCATTCATTTTATCGATTGCTTCACTAAGTAATTTCTTTTCTTCTTCATTTACTTTCAACAGTTTCACTTCCTAACTTTTAGCATTTGAAGCTTTAAATTATTCTAAAAAAAGAATGTATTCTAAAATTAGTTCTACACAAAAACTCTTATCTTGCTTGGTCTTATAAATCTGTTCGTTTTAACGAGGTCGTTCCATTGCGCTCCAGACACTTGCTTTCCGCGGGGAGGGAGCCAAGCCTCCTCGGCTTTGCCTGCGGGGTCTCGGCCTTTCCTCTACCTCCCGCAGGAGTCAAGTGTCTTCCGCTCCATTGCACTATGTTTTTAAAATCAACGAGCAGCCTTCAAAAAGACAGTTGGAGTGACAGCGATTTATTTAAGCATATTTTAGTATGTACACCTTCTGTTTATAGTTTGCGGATTAAGCAAAAGAAACCATATGAAATTTTGTATGGTAGAAATCATTGTTTTGATTAAACTAACCATAATCAAGTATCTGTTGTAGGGAGGATATCAACAATGTTTTTCCATCCATTGGATTTTTTAATCATTATTGCTTTTGGTCTTTCATTATGGGCGCAGTTTCGAGTTAAGGGGAATTTTGAAAAGTATGCTAAAGTGTCGGCATCTTCTCACATGACTGGGGCTGAGATTGCAAGGCAGTTACTCGATCGAAACGGGTTATCGGACGTACCAGTTGAACATGTGAGAGGGTCTTTAACAGATCATTATGATCCCTTAAAAAAGGCTGTTAGATTATCGGATTCGGTATATGGAAGTCAATCGATTGCAGCGATTTCTGTTGCGGCACACGAGGTAGGACATGCTATTCAACATAGTGAAGCTTACGGTGCACTCGTTTTACGCCATAAAATGTTTCCAATTGTGAACTTTACTTCAGGTATTGCACCGTTTTTGCTATTTGGCGGTTTTTTATTAGGCAGTTTAAATTTAATAGGCTTAGGAATCATATTTTTCTCAGCAGTTGTAGCATTTCAGCTTATAACTTTGCCGGTAGAATTTAATGCAAGCTCAAGAGCGAAAAAATTGATGCTTTCTGAAGGTATGATTGTTAATAATGAGGAAAGAGGGGTAAGTAAAGTATTAAGTGCTGCTGCTTTAACTTATGTGGCTGCTGCCTTGCTTTCTTTGCTGCAACTATTAAAGTTTATTGCGATCTTTTCACAGGGGAACAGAGAATAAATGTTACGAAAGTCGAATCTTGTCAGAATATAAACTTTTTTCTAGAATTCCCCTCCAAAATATGGTTATATGGAGAGAAGAGATAAATGTAAATATTCGTTTTAAGTAGGAGAGACCCAATGAGTAAATATTTGCAGACATTAATTAAAAATGTACGAAAACAGCTTGAAGCTTGGTTAAATGAACAACAAGAAATACAACATAAAGAACTATATCGTTTTCTTCACTCCATATCTGGAACTGCCGCAACAATTGGATTTTCTGAAGCGGGAGATATGCTCAAGAATTGATGAGCCATCTAAAGGAGCATGAAGAACGAGTGTGGAACAAAGAGGAATTGCAATCTTTTTTGCTACCCCTCATTTCCATTATCTATTACGAGGAATATTCCAATGTTGATGAAATTATTGAAAACAAACAAGAGTATGAAGATAAAAACCTTATTTTGTTAATCGATGATGATACGGCATTATTAATGTACCTTAAGGATGAATTAGAGAAAGAAGGTTGGGTGGTGATCGCTGTTGCTGATCCAGACCGTGCTATTTATTCTTATTATGACTTAAATCCTGATTGTGTTGTCATTGATGTTCATATGAAAGATAAAAATGGATTAGATGTCTTGTTACAAATAAAAGAAAAAATGAAGCAGCAGTTCATTCCTTCTATCATGATTAGTGTTGATAAATCAAAGGAAATCAGAATGCAGAGCTATAAGCTGGGTGCTGACGATTTCATACAAAAACCTTTGGAGATGGATGAATTTATTGTCAGGATAAACCGTCAACTTGAGCGAAAACAAGCAATTGACGATGTGATGTTAATAGACGAGTTAACAAGGGTATATAACAGGAAATACCTAGCTCAAACATATGACAGGTTGGTTAGTAATTTAAATAGAAGGTATGAGCCATTTTGCTTAGCACTTGTTGATTTAGATCATTTTAAACAAGTGAATGACACATACGGTCATACAGTAGGAGATGAAGTCTTAGCAACATTTGCTGATGTTGTTAGAAAGGGTCTAAGAATTAATGACATCATCATTCGGTATGGTGGAGAGGAATTTATTATCCTTCTACCTGAAACAGAAGCAAATGAGGCAAAACTTGTTATTGAGCGGATTTTAAAGGACTTTTCCAACACGGTTTTTAAATATGGAGATTCTGAATTCTATAATTCGTTCTCTGCAGGTATTCATGAAGTGCACCCAACTCAATTGGATTTAAAAGAGAATATAGAGATTGCAGATGGAGCGCTTTACGAGGCGAAACAGGCTGGTAGAAATCAGGTGAAAGTTGCTGCTGTAAATAATGTCAAGTATTCTAAAAAGCCAATTCACATTGGAATTATTGATGATGATCCAATTATTCGTACAATGCTTGAGGACTTAATCAGTAAAAGTAAGCTTACAGATGGATTTACTCTTGATATTAAAACATTTAAAGATGGTATGGAGTTTATGGAGGCAGGGTGGCATCTTAACAACAAAGATCCATACTTACTCATACTTGATGGCATGATGCCGAGAATGGATGGATTGGAAGTATTGCAGAAATTAAGAAGTCTTCAATATCAGGAAAGATTTACAGTGATGATGCTAACATCCCGAAAAAGTGAACATGACATCTCGAGAGCCTTGCAGCTTGGGGCAGATGATTATATAACAAAGCCGTTTAAATTATTAGAGCTTGAAACCCGATTAGGTCACTTAATTAAGAGGATGAAATAATATGTTTGAGATAAGTTTAGTGTTGCTTTTTATTTTATTTCTGGCAATGTTTTTTATCTTAATTAGTTTGTTTACGTATTTGCTTATTATAAAGCATTTTCATAATCAAAAAAGGAAAAAAATTGACGATCTTAAAGAAACATATCGCTTAGATATGTTTCATTTTCTACAATCGGGTAAAGAAGGGGATTTACAGCCTGATAAAACCGAAGAGAAATTTATTGCACTAATTGAATTGCTTAATGAATATTCAAATGTACTTGATAGTGAGGATGTAAAAGGAAGAATAAGCGAATTTGCAAATAAACATTTAACAAATTATATAAAAAGTGAACTTAAGCAGCGGCGATGGAGCTTAAGAATGAATGCTTTATATTCTATTGAGGATTTTTATATGGATCACGTAGTAGATGAGTTGTATAAATTATATGCTAAAAAAAATGTAACACGTACTGAAAAATTTCAGATGCTAAATCTTTTTGCTAAATTTCATGATGATAAGATTGTTTACTATTTAAAGAATGTTGATCCAGCTATTTCAAATTTTACGCTATTATCTATTTTATCTCTCTTGAAAGAAGAGCATTTTAATGAACTAGTAGATGACTTTGGGGCATTATCAAAACAAATGCAATACATGATGATTGAGACGATCGGGAAAAAGCAATATTTAAATCATGTTAATCTCATGCAAAAATTACTTGAGAATAATGACGAAGAGTTGAGGATTAGAACCTTAAAGGCTTTCGCTAACACAGGGGCACCTTTAGATGAAGCTGTATTAAGTAAGTTTTTTCTTTCAAATAGCTGGCAAGTTCGGATGATGGCAGCAAAAGCTGCAGGTGTTAGAAGAATAAGTACATTTAAAGATAGTTTAGTTTCATTATTATCAGATCGTGAGTATGTTGTTCGTTCTGAGGCAGCCAAATCAATTCTACAGTTTAAGGGTGGGGTAGACATATTACGAAAAGTCGTATCAGATTCAAATGATGATTTTGCAAAAGATATGGCCCTTGAATGGCTTGAAAAGGAGGGCGTTGAATATTAATTGGTCTAGTTTTTTGGTTATTGGTAGTTGGTTTATCTTTATTTACATGATCATCATTATTGTTGTGTATGGAGCTATGCTTGTTATTTCCCTACTCAATATACGTAAAAACTATGAGTTGGATGAGTTCGAACCTTATGAAGAATTGCTACAATCTGAATTTACTAAGCCTGTCTCCATTCTTGTACCCGCCTATAATGAATCAGCAGGAATTTATGGGAGTATCCGCTCACTGATAAGCATTGAATATCCTGAATATGAAATTATCATCATCAATGATGGTTCAAAAGACGATACACTCGAAAAGCTAATTGACCGATTTAACATGGTGAAAATTAACCGAGTTATTAGAAAGCAGTTGGATACAAAAGAAGTTAAAGGCGTTTACCAATCCACGATTTATCCTTATATGTATGTCATTGATAAGGAAAATGGGGGAAAAGCAGATGCGTTAAACGCAGGAATTAATCTTTCAAAATATCCTTATTTCTGCTCTTTAGATGGCGATTCCATTATTGAAAGAAATGCTTTCTTGAAGGTGTTAAAGCCAATTATTGAATCAGATGACGAGGTCATAGCCTCAGGTGGGAGTGTTAGAATCGCTAATGGTTGTGAAATACAGAATGGTGAGCTTACAAAGATAGATCTTCCAAAGAAACCACTTGTCGTTATGCAAATTATTGAGTATTTAAGAGCATTTTTAACCGGCAGAGTAGGGTTAAGTGAAAATAATTTATTGCTGATCGTATCAGGTGCATTTGGTGTTTTTTCAAAGAAGTGGGTTATTGAAGCAGGAGGCTATGCTCACACTGTAGGAGAGGATATGGAGCTTGTCGTTAGGCTTCATCGATTGATTAAAGAAAAGAAAGAAAACAAAAAGATTATATATGTACCTGACCCGGTTTGTTGGACTGAGGCTCCGGAATCCATAAAATATTTAAGACGCCAAAGAAAAAGATGGCATAAAGGTTTATTTGATAGTTTATGGAAGCATCGAAAATTAATGTTTAATCCAAAGTACGGTTCAATTGGCATGTTCTCTATGCCATATTTCTTTTTTGTTGAGTTTTTAGGGCCGTTTATTGAATTAATAGGATATATAATCCTAATACTTTCTATTTTTGCAGGAAGTATCTATTTAGAGTATGCCATTATCTTCTTTCTTCTCTCATTAATATACGGTTCTATCTATTCTATGGCCTCTGTTTTATTAGAGGAATGGAGTATGGAGAGATACCCCAAAGTGAAACATTTTGTCATTTTATTTCTTGTTTCTATAACAGAAACATTTTGGTATCGCCCTCTTACCGTTATTTGGAGAGTAGAGGGAATGCTTGAGATGCTTATAGGGAAAAAAGGCTGGGGAGAAATGGTTAGAAAAGGTGTGTCAAATGAATAAAAAAAATGTACTGATTATCACTGGACTATTATTACTACTAGTTTTATTCACTTCTCCTTTTTGGTTCTGGCAATTAAAAGCAAGTGAAAATGTCAACGTATTGATTATTGATAAAACGGTACCTGATCAGTCTTATCGGGAACATAAAGGGTTAGTTTGGTTACTCAATCATTTGAAATTGACTAAGGATGATGGTGATGTATACAAGGCACAAGATGATTATGTTGGATTTGTGCCAAGTAATGAGCCACCAAAATTTGATACGAGAGAATTTCCGGACGATTTATCTCCTTATGATGTGTTGTATTTAGCTGATGGATATGGTGTGTATAAAGATGAATATCTTGAAGGGAGTCAAGAAGGAAATCGTTCAGAGTTATTGTACGGTGGGATGACAATTGAAGAGGTTAGAGCATTATCAGCCTCTCTTATTGAGAATGAACAAACGCTTATTGCTGAATTTAATACATTTGGATCTCCAACGGAAGAGAAGGTTCGTCAGGAGTTTTATAATCTGTTAAACATAGATTGGACAGGCTGGATGGGAAGATATTTCAATGAATTGAGCAATGCAGAAGTGCCTGTTTGGGTAAAAAATAACTATGAAGCCCAATATGGAAAACCGTTTGAGTATACGGGAAACGGTTTTGTTTTTGTAAACGAAGAAGATCAAGTGGTTGTTTTGACGAACCAAGATATGTCTGATGACCATGCTGTATTTACTCTTACAGATACGGGATTGTCTAACTTTGATATGGATAAAACCATTCAATATAACTATTGGTTTGATATAGTAAATGCACGTAGTGAGGATGAGGTTCAAGCTACGTTTAATTTACCATTAACTGATAATGGTAAACAAAAGCTAAACGAATTTAATATACCAATAAAATTCCCAGCTGTTATTCACCATAATAATCAAATGTATGATAGCTATTATTTTGCAGGTGATTTTGTTGATCAGGAGAAAGTACCAAGCATTTACCAAATGAGTGGTTTGTCAATGTGGCAAAAGCTGTTTTCTTTTGAACAAAAGGGTAGAACAGATACATTCTTTTGGAAAGCTTACGTACCGATGATGACTACAATTTTAACAGAAAAAGAGAAAGAACCTGTTAGTCAAAATGCAACAGTTGAACCAGAGGTTTTAACAAAAGAAGGAATGAAACTAAATGGAGCTGCTGCTAACGACTACCTACAAGTTTATAAAAACGGAGCCTGGGAAGATGTCCTAATTAAAGGTGTGAATATGGGAATCGCCAAACCGGGGACTTTCCCTGGAGAAACAGGAATAACAAAACAAGAATATGCAAGATGGTTTGATCAGATAAGTGAAATGAATGCTAATGCTTTACGTGTTTATACCATTCATCCTCCTGCCTTTTATCAGGCATTATATGAGCATAACATTAGCCGTGAAGATCCTCTTTATCTCTTTCACGGTGTTTGGGTAAATGAAGATGTGTTTTTTGATGCAGAAGCGAAAAGAACGGCCTATGATCCGGAAGTAATAGATGATTTTAAGGCGGAAATACAGCGAACGGTTGATATTATCCATGGAAATGCCGACATTGAAGATAGAACAGGTCATGCAAGTGGAAAATATGTTCATGATCTATCTCCGTATCTTTTAGGGTGGATCATTGGAGTTGAGTGGGATCCTGATAGTGTCGTTAGAACGAATGAAAAATATCCAGCCAAAACTAGTTATGATGGGAAGTATATGATGACTGAAGATGCTTCTCCATTTGAAGTCTGGCTCGCTGAAATGATGGATTTTACAGCATCATATGAAGCAGAGAATTATAAATGGCAGCATCCTATGAGTTTTACTAACTGGGTGACTACTGACTTGCTTTCACATCCTGCTGAACCTGATGATGATGAAGATAAGGTATCCATAAATCCAAACAAAATAAAAGCAAAGGAATCGTTTTATCCAGGCCTGTTTGCTTCATATCATATTTACCCTTATTATCCGGACTTCCTAAATTATGAGGAGAAATATGTTAACTTTATTGATCATCGTGGGGAAAAAAATAACTATGCTGGTTACTTAAATGATATGAAAGAACATCACGAAATGCCAGTGGTCGTTGCTGAGTATGGAATTCCAGCATCACGAGGGTTAACTCATAAAAATGTTCATGGCTATGACCAAGGAAATCATTCAGAACAAGAACAAGGTCAATTTCTATCGAGCCTATATGAAGATATTGTTGAACAAAACATGGCGGGAGGACTTGTTTTTTCATGGCAGGATGAGTGGTTTAAACGAACATGGAATACGATGGAATATGATAATCCTGATCGTCGACCATTTTGGGATAATATTCAGACAAATGAGCAACATTTTGGGCTGTTAAGTTTTGATCCTGATACAGAAAAAACTCAGTTGCAAATTGATGGCGAAACTTCTGATTGGAAGGCTAGAAATGCAGACCCGGTTGCTCAGAGTAATAAAGAAGAGGCAATTAAAAATGTTTTCATGTCTAGTGATGAACGAGGTTTATTCATAAGAATTGATTATGATCAAACAAAATGGAATCCAGAAAAATATAATACGTCGATTCTGTTAAACACGATAAAAAATCAAGGGCAATCACCCATTCCTAATGTGAAAAGTGTTAATGAAGAAGGTATTGATTTTCTAGTTGAGCTTAACGGTGAGGATCAATCAAGAGTGTTAGTTGATAGCTACTATGATACGTTCTACTATCATTATGGAAAAGTGCTTAATATGATTGAGACAAAAGATTATGCTAATAAAAAAAATAATGGAATTTATCACCCAATACGCTTAACACTTAACAAAGAATTGACGATAAATAAAGAAGAAGGACAAATGACTGTTCCTTTTTCATCATATGAGACAGGAAAATTAACCTATGGTGTAGCCAATCCACAAAAGGAGAACTCAACTTCCCTTGCGGATTACTATATAAAGGATGGAACTTTAGAACTTCGTCTTCCTTGGTTAATGATTAATGTGAAAGATCCAAGTCAAAAAGAAATTATGGGCGATGTGTGGTCAGAAAAGGGAATAGCTAGCTCAGAAATAATCCAATCTCTTTTTGCAAAGGTTGTTGTAACAAATAAAGACCAGGACCCTGTTCAGATGGTACCTTCTTTAGAAGGTGATTGGATCCAATATTCTTGGGATAATTGGGATGAACCAACATATCATGAACGCTTGAAGAAGTCTTACAATTATCTGCAGGAAACATTTAAAAAAACCAATATTAACGAATAACCAAAAAAAATCTCAGACTTGTGAATTTTATACAGGTCTGAGATTTTTAAAAGAAAGCGATGTAGGGAGTTAAAGTATATGTCAAAAATATTACTTGCAGAAGATGAAGAAGTGTTACGAATGCTTGTTGTTGATACTCTTGAAGATGAGGGGTATTCAATTGATGAAGCTTGTGATGGGCAAGAGGCGTACGATCTTATCAAGCAGAATGAGTATGATCTTATTTTGCTAGATTATATGATGCCTGTTTATACCGGCTTAGAATTAATTGAATTGATACGAAAGGAAAACATACAAACAAAAATCATGATGCTAAGTGCAAAGAGTCAGGCAACAGATCAGCAAAAGGTACTAGAAGCGGGAGCGGATTATTTTATGTCAAAGCCTTTTAGCCCAATACAGCTTGTTGAAAGAATTGAGGAGATTTTAGGTGAAGCTCGATAAATATATAAAAACAAGTTTGGCAAGACAATATGGTGTTTTGACTTTCACGATTATTTTAGTCTTTAGCCTTTTAGTAGCGGCTTTGATGATTTATGAAAACTCAATTTTGGATAACTTTGATAGTGAAAGTAGAAAATTGGAAGTAAAAGAAACAATTGTTTCAGACTTGGATTACTCCTTCAATTTAGCAATTTCAGAAATGAGAGCCTATTTTGCTTATAAAGGTGAAGAAACGTATTATAATGCAGTTTTAAAACAAAGAGACAAAGTTGTTGGAAAAATAGAAGAGTTGGAAAGTGTCGCTGATACGGAAGAAGATGTTTTATTTATCCAGCAAACAAAGGACTTTTATCAATATTACTTTGAAGATATTATGCCAAAGTCTAAGGCGCTTTATGATAGTAATCAAGAAGATCAAGTTTATCAAATAGCTGTAAATCAAAATGGTTCAGATACAATACGAACATATCAAGATAATATCAAGAAATATACAACAAAACTTGAAGAGCAGCTTACCATACGGAAAGACGAACAAAGAAGTAAAATTGCATTAAGTCAAACATTGTTTGGTGTATTTTTATTATTGTTAATCATAGCTATGGTTGGTTTTGTTCGAAAAATGCTGAACAATATCGGTATTCCTTTAAATAAGCTAACCCTTGCTGCAGGTCAAATAACAGATGGAAATCCTATTTTATTCACTGATACATCCAATCGACAAGATGAATTAGGGCTACTCTCTTCTGCATTTGAGAAAATGACAAAGAGTATACAAGATAAGGAGCAAGACCTTAGTGCACAGAATGAAGAGTTACTAGCTCAGCAGGATGAATTACAGGCACAGCAAACTGAGCTTGAAGAAGCTTTAGAAATTGCTCAAAAAAGAGAGCTGGATCTTAAGAGACGTAATGACCTTGTAAAAGGTATTGCTAATACACTAGATAAACAAAAAGTATTGGACAGTATTGTGCAAACAATGTGTGAGGTAATAGGGGCTGATAAAGGGGTTGTTGTTGTGATGGATCGCACTCATCAACATGCTAGTATTGGTCTTTCTTCAGAAGGTGTAGAGCAATTTATTCATAACATAAATTCAGGTGAAATTGAGAAGTTAAAGGATCTTAGAAAACCTTATACAATAAAACGAGAGTGCAATGAGGAAGAAAAAGGATTCCATCTTGCTAAATCCTATTGTTACGATCTGTATATGCCTGTACTATCATCATCAGGTGAGATGGAGGCTATTATGGTCTATTCAAGATATTCTACATCCTTCAAAGAGGATGAATTAGTGGAATATGACGGACTTAGCAAACAGATTGCCATTTCTCTAGATAAAATTCATATTTTTGAACATTCTGAGGAAGAGCGTTTATTAACACAAGATATTCTAGATACTATTAATGAAGGAATTCAGCTTATTGATGTAAAGGGTAAAGTGATACAGGTTAATCAAAAAATATGTGATATTATTGAATGTCACAGGGACACTCTTGTTGATGATTCATATGAAAAATGGCTTTCTAAACTAGCAAATTCCGTTGAAAATAAACAAGAATTAAAACAATTTTTTGACTCAATTCTCATAGACGGTAAAACAGATCAATCTTCTTTTATCTATCATCAACATAGTCCTGCTAATCGTGTGGTTCAAGTATATTGTGAACCACTGACTAGAGCAGGTGAAAAATTCGGAACCGTTATTGTCCACCGTGATATCACAAAGGAATATGAAGTTGATGTGATGAAGTCTGAGTTCGTCAGCACGGTAAGCCATGAACTTAGAACACCTCTAGCAAGTGTTCTTGGCTTTACAGAACTTATGCTGAATAAGGAATTAAAGCCTGAACGACAAAGAAAATATTTAACAACCATTTACCAAGAAGCGAAGCGATTGACAGCTTTAATTAATGATTTCCTGGATGTTCAACGAATGGAAGCCGGAAAACAAACTTATGATAAAAAGTACGATGATCTCGTTCCGCTTATTATGAATATTATTGAAACATATCAAGTGAATAACCCTTCTCACACTATACATTGTGATATTCAGACAAGTAATACGATGGTATTAGGAGATAAAGATAAGATTGGCCAAGTATTTAATAATTTAATAAGCAATGCTATTAAATATTCTCCAGATGGAGGAGACATCTTAATAAATGTATTTGAAGAAGGACCTAATTTGAATGTTTCCGTTAAAGACCAAGGTCTTGGGATCCCGGAAGATGCAATTCATAAATTGTTTACGAAGTTTTATAGAGTAGATAATTCTGATAGAAGAAGAATCGGTGGAACAGGACTAGGTTTAGCTATTGTAAAAGAAATCATGAAAGCCCATGAAGGTGATGTTTTCGTACAATCTGTATTAAAAGAAGGTAGTACTTTTACTGTTAGCTTTCCATTAGTTATTGGGGGAAATCTTCAAGATGATAAGCCACATGATCAGGAAAACAAGGGGAAAGTGAATGTCATTATTGTTGAAGATGATAACAATCTTGCAAATCTTCTGCAAACAGAATTAGAGGAAAGTCATTTTTATGTAAAAATCTACAGTAATGGGGAAGAGGCATTAGCAGCAATAAAAGAAGAAAAGCCCGATGCTATTGTCCTGGATATCATGTTAGAGGAAAAAGGGCTTGATGGTTGGGAAATTATTAAGGAATTAAAAGCAATAGATGAATTTAAGTCAATACCAATCTTTATTTCAACGGCTTTAGATGAAAAAGAAAAGGGTTTGGCTCTTGGTGCTAACGAATACCTGATAAAGCCTTATCAACCAAGTAAGCTGTCAAAGTTAATTCTTCAGACTTTGCTTAAAAAGGACTGGAGTGGTCAAATCCTTATTCCTAGCGAAAATGGAGATGACAATAAATAAAAGAAAAAAACTAGTTTTGTAAAATTAACAGATTTGGTTACACGATACAAAAACTAAATTAGCACGCCAATTAGCAGTCCTATTCGCAAATGAATAAGACTGCTTCTTTTTTGTTGATTTATATGGGTTATTAAAATGAATGGTAAATTCGCTCTGAATTTCGAACCACTTTTAACATGGAGACATAAAGTTTTGTCTGCATGAAATGCTCATTGTTTTTCCAATTGGTGAGCTAAAAATGATATGTAACTACCAGGGGGATGTCTGAGTGACGGATTAATTGAGTAACCGATGATAGTTTCAATAAGCGGAGTTCTTCCTGTTAAACTGAAGAATAGAACTCGGTTGAGGGATATAAGCGGAGTTTTTCCGGTTAAGTAAAGTAAAATGGTCCATTTTCATCTTTTTCAATTAAATAGGCGTAATCTTTCCGTCTATTTAATCTATTTTTTGTGCTATTTCCTCAATAAGAGGAGTTTCTACGCTTAGTAGCTTATCTTGGTGATTCTTGAAGAGTTGAACCGTAAACCGAACCTGTTACGTTAAAATGGACTAGTTTTTTTCTTAACTGTGTCTTCAATTCTATCTAAGAAACGAAAATGTTTAAGAGACTGCTTTTAACGGTATATACTAGTGTTAATAGGAATAGAAAGGAGATTTTTTATGTTAAGGAAACACACGTTAGAAACTCATAAACGGGATGAAATGATTGAAGTCACGCATTTAGTTCAATCGTTCATAAATGAGCAGAATACGGACGAGGGTGCAGTTTTGGTATATTGTCCACATACAACAGCTGGAATTACGATCAATGAAAATGCCGACCCAGATGTTAAAACTGATATGTTGCGACGCTTTGATGAAGTTTACCCATGGAAACTTGTAAAAGATTTACATGGAGAAGGTAACACAGCAGCACATATGAAAGCGAGCACTGTTGGCAGCTCACAAACAATAATCGTTACAAATGGAAGATTATTACTTGGAACATGGCAAGGAATTTACTTCTGTGAATTTGATGGCCCAAGACAACGTGATGTTTATTTCAAGATCATTAGATAAGTGTGAAATTTTAATGAAATATGTTGATTGTGGAAATAATAAGCTCCACCCTAAGATGGTTTCTTTTATTTGTTTTATGGTAAAATGAGAAAACATAAAAGCACATACCGTTTGAGGTGAAGTATGGAATTTCAGCTTATCTTTTTGGTTTTCCCAATCATCGTACTTATCATTTCAATAGTTGGTTACAGTGTAACGAAAAAAACCTATGTTACACCAGCCATTCTATTTGTCCTCTTTACCTTTTTAATGCTCCTTCTATTTAATGAATCCTTTTTCATTTGGGTGCTACTATACACACTGCTTTCTGTTATTGTGACAATGATTATGTACTTATTCGGTAGAATAAAAAGGAAGAGAACCAAATAAATGTAAAGAAAAGGCAATCGGTCGTTCCCGATTGCCTTTTCTTTAGTAGCTTAATGATAAAAAGTGGCACTGCCTATTTTACTAACGATTGTTTTTGAAGCAAGAAAAGTTGGAATCTGAGCTCTAGATTGAGCATTATTAGAGAATTGATACAGATACCGGTTATCTAATCTGGTAACTTGTGAAAGAAGATACGCAGACTCCGTTGCATAAGCTTTTCTTCTCTTATTTAAGGATTCAATGATTCCTTCTGCTGTTTTTATGCCGATACCATGACCGAAATAAAGGTCATTACCTAAATCAATCACATTTTCTCCTCGCCATTGGGGTGTTTTTGGATTAAATTGAGGATTATCAAAATACAAGCAATCTCCTGGTAAATAATCATTTCCCCGTCTAGTATAGATTGGCAAATCATTATCTGATTGCCAGTCGCGAAGGTAAATGCCCTGATAAATACGGTTGAATTGAGCATTATTAATGGAATCTAAAACAGCTTTATAAAAGATGATAACCATCGCAGTAGCACATTCAAATCCATACTCTTCACCATTCAGGAAAATATCGTTAATGGCATCAGCTGGATTCATTCCTTGCTTTAGTTTAAATCCGCCTTGCTCTGTTAAATTCCAGAAACGCTCATTACAGTGCGCACGCTCAAAGGTCGTAAATTTAGCCTTACTGGCCAATAAGTGACGAGCAGCCTGGATTGTTGCATATCGTATTTGGAGTGTGAATTGAAAATGCTGATTATTCATAAAAGAATAGCTTTCTTGATAACGATCCATTTTGTCGATCATTTCAATTTGTTCTGTCTTAAAAGCGGAGGATTTTAATTCGTTTCCATTTACTTCTCTGTTTCCTATGATAATCATGAGGTCCCTCCTTAATTTGTCATCATTAAAGTGTATGGTGAAAATTAAGAGGTTAGAAACACATTATCAGGATTTATTTGTCATGAAAGTAACCATAAAAAAACGCAATAGCAGGAAACGCTAATGCGTTAGAAACATTTTATTTCTTATTTTCAGGTACTTCAGTTTCAGCAAAAGTATCAACAAGCTTTTTTAAATTCGTTGTTAATTCATCATCAGCTATCGGAAGACCATGGCCTGATACAGCGATGGTAGGTTTAAGAGACTCGAGTTTTTTTACAGATTCTTCAGCAGCTTTCCAATCTATAGTAAAGTATGCAGGTGGACCATGCATTTCTTGTTTTTGGGTCATCACGTCATATAAGGATTCTTGTTCAACTGTAGTAAAAGCATCTCCGACAATTAGAGCTCGATCATATTCTCTGAACAAAGAAATGTGACCAGGCGTATGTCCAGGTGTATGAATGAACCGCCAGTCCGCTAAAGAAGGAATAATTCCCTCCTCATTTAGCAGTTCAAGATTTGAACTAACATCTATACTATGTCTTGGAAACATCGGTGACATTTTAGCAACCAGTCCTTCAGCCTCTGGGTTTGGTGGTGGATAGTCACTTCTTCCAGACAGATAAGGTGCTTCTAAAGGATGGGCATATACTGGAACATCCCATTTATTTAGCAGTTCTTTTAACGCTCCTACATGGTCAAAATGTCCATGTGTTAAAACGATACTAGTAGGTTTGCAGCCCTCCCCGAATCGCTTTTGGGCTTCAGAGATAATGAGCTCATGTGATTCGGGCATTCCTGCATCGACTAAGACAAATTCATTAGACTGCTTGGGATCTCCAATAAATACGACATTTACGATTTGAACAGATAAACAAAAAACATCTGGTACTACCTCAATTCCCATTCCGCTAGTAATTGAAGTCATTGGCATTTTTTTCACATTCTAACCCCCACTGTTTCAAATTCTATGATAGTATTTCAAAAAAAAGGGGAGAGTATGATATAGATATACAATTTTCAGTAAAAGACAGGATAGTTTTCAGGTAAACCTATCTTCATCTATAATAGTGAAGGAAGCATCATACACTATCTACGCGGGGAGAGAGTTTTACATGTATATTGTTCATTCAACCTTCAATGTCCCAATAGAAAAGGTGGAAGAGGTTATTGGAATATATCAGACACGTTCTAAACTTGTCGATACATATGAGGGGTTTCAATCGTTTCAGTTATTACAAAACGAAGTAAAACCTAATGAATTAACCGTTCAAATTAATTGGAAAACAAAGCAAGATTATTTGAACTGGGTAACAAGTGATGCATACAAAAAAGTGCATGAACTGGAGAAAAATTACCCTGATCAAGAACTTGCATCTATTAAACCAATTGTTCAAAGATTTGAAGTGGTGGCAGAATGAAGCAGGAAGTCATTGCCTCTATGATTGATGAGATTGTAGAAGGTATATATGAGGCCTATCCAATTTTAGAAGAAAAATATGGAGAACTAGGAAGAAAAAAATGTGTTGAAGATAATTATCATCATTTTAAGCATTTAGATACGGCCTATTCTCTTAATGAGGAAAAGCTGTTTATTGACTACGCCCTTTGGCTAAATAATATTCTAACTTCACGTGGAATGAAGGAAGATCATTTGATTGATAACTTTGAAAGAATCATTAAAGTATTACATACTGAACAAACAGAGGAAGCAGAGAAATATAAGATGTATCTTGAGTCTGCGATCGTAACATTAGAGAGTGAGAAACAGAGGAAGGGGCAATAGTTGCTCCTTCTTTTTTTATTGGACTATCTTTTTGGTGTTAAAACAATTTTCTTTTCACCTTCCCCTTTACTTTTTAACTTATAAACAATTCCAAGAAAAAGCGGAGCAAGAGAGGTGACATATAAAAATGACCAATCATGAAAAACAAGATAATCTACGAAATAACCAACACAAAGTAAACCAAAAATAATAAAGAAAAGTAACGAAATGTGTTGATATTCTTTATTAATGAATCGTCTACGTCCTATGAAAGATCTCATCTATACCTCTCCTTTTCTTTTACTCCTATGTTTCCCTTTATTGGTAACTATATGCTAAATATAACTTGTTAGATGTTATGAATGATTTTATACAGAAAGAATAAGAATTATTTATTGACAGAAGAAGATAAAAAAATTATAATTAAACACGTTAATAGTTAAATAGTTTAATTACTTTGAAAGGGTGGCTCCTTTTATGAAGGAAAAACAAATAGAAGAATTAATTAATCGGTATCTTGCAGTAAGCTTTTCTGTTACCAAAAAGGGGGAAAGTCTTGTTAAGGATAGTATTGGAGACTTTATAACAAACGACCAGCACTATACGCTCAGATATATACATAAAGTTGGTACGTGTACATCTACTGAGCTATCTGAGATCTTTGATGTGAAAAAAAGTGCCATTACAGCAATCATTAATCGACTAACAGAAAAGGAGTTAATTAAACGAACAAGGGATGAAAATGACCGTAGGGTTATTTATTTAACCTTAACGGAAAAGGGAACAGAATTGTTTGAAAAAACAGAAGAGAAAATTCATAGGTTGGTTGAGTCGATCATTACCAGTTTTGATGAAGAAGAAATTGTCTCATTTATTGAAACATATGAGAAATTAAACACTCTGTTGGATAATTTAAAAGACTGTAAAATGGAGGAGTAGTTGTGAACGCAATTATTAAAGGCAGATGGTTTGTTATCATTGGATGGATAGCGGTTGTTGTAGGATTATTTTTAGTTGCTCCTAACATGGCGGACCTAGTAAAGGAAAAAGGCCAGGTTAGTGTGCCAGATGGTTATTCATCATCGTTAGCCGACGAGATCATGAATGAAGTCCAGGAGAAAGAAAGTGTAGGCGATGAAATTTCAGCAGCTCTCGTTTTTCATAATGATAATAAATTAACGAATGAAGAAATAAAGGAAGCTGAAAAAGCAATTCACTTGTTAGAAAAAAATGAAGAATTAGATGTTACGGATATTTTAACTCATTTTAACGAGGAAGCATTAGAAGAGCAGTTAGTTTCAGAGGATGGAAAAACGATTCTTGCTAATGTGACGATTAACAGAAATGAACGTGAAGCAAAAGAGATATCTGCTTTACTCTATGAAACAATTGAAGACGTAAATGTTGAACATTATTATACAAGTGGCTGGATGATTGATCAGGATGTTATGACAAGCTCACAGGAAGGTCTAAAGAAAACTGAGGGAATTACAGTTGTCTTTATTTTAGCTGTCTTACTGTTAGTTTTCCGATCAATTATTGCACCAATCATACCTTTAATAACAGTAGGTCTTACCTACTTAGCATCACAATCAATCGTTTCTGTGCTGGTTGATGTTGTGAATTTTCCGATATCGAACTTTACACAAATCTTCCTAGTGGCTGTATTATTTGGGATCGGGACAGATTATTGTATCCTTTTATTAAGTCGTTTTAAAGAAGAGTTATCACATAAAGAGAGTGTTACAGAGGCAATAGTTGAGACATATCGGAACGCGGGAAGAACCGTTTTCTTTAGTGGCTTGGCTGTTATGATTGGGTTTGCTGCAATTGGCTTTTCCCAATTTAAATTGTATCAATCAGCATCAGCTGTTGCAGTAGGAGTTGCCATTCTTTTAATAGCTTTATTCACTGTTGTTCCATTTTTTATGGCAGTGTTAGGAAACAAAATCTTCTGGCCATCAAAAGGAACATTAGAGCACAAAGATAGCAAAATATGGGGAGTTGTTGGACGTTTTTCTCTCGCAAGACCTCTTATTGCACTTCTTGTTGTTGCATGTGTATCTGTGCCGTTTTTAGCTTTCTATGATGGAGAATTATCATTTAATTCTCTTGAGGAAATAGGTGGAGATTATAATTCGATAAAAGCCTTTAATGCTATATCGGATAGCTTTGGACCTGGGGATTCAATGCCAACTCAAGTAGTTCTTAAGAATGATGAAGAGATGGGTTCTACCGAATACATTGCTCTCGCTGAGAAAATTACGAAGGAATTAGAAAAGGTTGATTTAGTTGACACTGTGCGATCTGTAACAAGACCGACTGGAGAAAAAATTGAAGATTTTTATGTATCAAAACAAGCAGAAAGTCTTGAAGAAGGCCTTGGAGAAGGTAATGAAGGAATCGAAAAAATCAGTGATGGTTTAGCTGAAGCAGAAAGTGAAATGGCAGGTTCTGCACCAAAGTTGAAAGAAGCAACCGACGGTATTGGTGATTTAATTACTGGGACGACAAAGCTTAATTCGGGTGTGTCAGAACTTCAAACTAATTTAGCGAAAATCGAAGAAGGAATTCGTCAAGGTTCAGCCGGTTCAGGTGATATAAAAGACGGATTAGCAAAAACTAAGGCAGGGGCTGAACAAGCTTTAGAAGGAAGTAAACAATTATTAAAGGGATACCAAGATGTTGAAATAAATATTGGTAATCTAAATAGTGGATATGTCAAAATTGGTTCAGGTATCTCTGATTTATCAGGTGTACTAAAATCGTTGAATTCAGATTTTGAGGCTTTAGAAAATAATGAAGCATATGTGGGACTAGCGGAAGATTCAAATTATGCTGCAATAAAGGGAACCGTTCAAAATGTTGCACAAACTCAATTACCAGGATTATCTAAAGGGATAGAGGAACTAAATACTGGACTTGCGGCAATACAAGGCGGAATGAACACAGCAAATAGTCAATTCCAAAAATTAATTGAAGGACAGCAGCAAATTGTAAACGGACTTCAACAACTAATTCAAGGAATTGATCAGCAACAAGCTGGGTTAAATCAGCTTGCCGATTACCAAGGTCAAGCCGTTAACGGTATTCCGCAATTTTCAAATGGTCTTTCAGAGGTAACAAAAGGACAGCAACAATTACTTGATGGATTTGGTGATTTAAATGGTCAAATGAGTCAATTAACAGATGGATTAGCGCAAAGTGTTGACGGTTTGAATAAGGTGTCTGATGGTCTTGGCTCAGCTCAAGATTATTTAGCAGATTTATCTCAATCATCTGAGTCAGGATTTTATTTACCAGAAGAAGTGTTAGAGAGTGAGGACTTCGAACAAGCATTAGACACCTACTTATCTGACGATCGTAAAGTCATGACGCTTGATGTCATCTTCAAAGCAAATCCTTATTCAAATGAAGCGATTAATCAAGTAGATGAGTTAAATGAAGCAATTGAAAGAGCTACGAAAGATACGAAGCTTGAAAATGCAAAGGTGGCTATTGGTGGAATTACAAGTACGAATGCTGACTTAAGTACAATGTCTAATAACGATTATTCACGTACAGTTGTTTTGATGCTTGTTGGTATTTCTATTATTCTTGTTTTCTTGTTCCGCTCAATTATTATGCCAATCTATATTATTGGATCATTAATACTAACCTATTATACAGCTATGGGAATTAATGAAGTAATCTTTGTTAATATCTTAGGCTATTCAGGAATTAGCTGGGCTGTGCCATTCTTCGGCTTTGTTATATTAGTAGCCTTAGGCGTGGATTATAGTATTTTCTTAATGGATCGCTTTAATGAATATAAAGATCTTTCAGTTGGTGAAGCGATGCTGCTTGCGATGAAGAAAATGGGAACAGTTATTATTTCGGCTGTTGTCATTTTAGGTGGGACATTTGCAGCGATGATTCCATCAGGCATGTTATCTCTTATACAAATAGCATCGATTATTCTAACAGGACTACTGTTATATGCTCTCATTGTATTACCATTATTTATTCCAGTTATGGTAAAAACATTTGGAGCAGCAAATTGGTGGCCATTTAAAAGAGCTTAATAGTAAGAGGAAGGCAGTTGACATCGTGTCAACTGCCTTTTTAAATAGATATTTTTTTCTGAAAGAGTATAGATTTTTTAAAGTTTACCGATATAAAAAATAGGCTATAAGATAGAAGAGTCTTGTGGTTAAATTTACGGTTGTAATAAGGAGAATCTCCTATGTCACATGTTAGTTTACGGACATTTTTTTCATTAACATTTTTAATCTTTATTATATTGTTAACAGCTGTTTTGACTATTTCTGTTGGATCTAAATCAAGTGAGGAAATGGAAGAAGAAATTGGAAACTCATTATCAAATGTTTCCTATCAGATGGCTGATAAATTAGATTTTTTTATGTGGTCCCGATATAACGAATTAAAGCTTCTTAGTGAGCTAAACACCATAAAAGATGAGGGGAATCTTGATGACAAGAGAGTCCTTTTAAACGAGTTACAAAAGAACATCTCTTCTTTTTCCTGGGTTGGAATAACGAATAAAGAAGGAGAAGTGATTGTAGCAACAAACAATATGTTAGTAGGAAATAGCATTAAAGAGCGTCCTGTTTATCTTGAAGCAATGAAAAAGCCATTTGTCGGTGACGTTCATGAAGCAGTATTGCTTGCAAAATTAATGCCTAGTCCCAATGGAGAACCTGTGGAGTTTGTTGATATTAGTTTTCCAATCCGGAATCACAAAGGAGAGTTTTCGGGGGTGTTAGCCTCTCACCTTAGCTGGGATTGGTCAAAAGAAATACATAGGTCGATTATTGAGCCATATAAAGCACACTTAAAAAGTGCAAAGCGTGTTGAAGTATTTATCATTCGCTCAGAAGACAATCGTATTCTGTTGGGTCCAGACGATATGATTGGTACTGCTTTGCCGACATCGTTAACAAATGACAATTCGATATCTGATCAGAATTGGAATATTAGGAAGTGGCCCGATGGAAGAGATTATGTAACAAGTTATTCTTATAGTGATGGATATTTAAATTATCCAGGTCTTAACTGGAAGATTATTGTGCGTGAACCCATTGACACTGCCTTTGCTTCGGTTGAAAAGTTAAAAAGCTATACATTAACAGTGGGAATGATAGCCGCGATTCTGTTTGCTGTGATTGGCTGGTTTATTGCAGGTAGAGTTGCCAATCCTCTTAAGGAAATTGCCATTGCAGCCAATCAACTAAAAAGGGGAGAACGTACAGAAATACCTTATTTTACACGAATTAGGGATTTGAATGATCTTTCCTTATCCTTAAGAGAAATGGTCGATACCATTATGGAAACGAAATCTGAGCTTGGACGAATGAAAAAACTTGCTCTAAAAGACAGCCTTACAGGGCTGCCAAACAGAGTAGCATTATACTCTTTTATTGATAAAAAGTTAGAGAACGATGCTAATGATGAAAATTATTTCTTTTTATTTATGGATTTGGATGGCTTTAAAGATATAAATGATACTTACGGCCATCAGGCTGGTGACGATTTATTAGTAAAAGTTGCAGACAGATTGAAGGCGTCTG
Organism: Bacillus sp. AFS040349; assembly: GCF_002577655.1. Classification (NCBI taxonomy): domain Bacteria; kingdom Bacillati; phylum Bacillota; class Bacilli; order Caryophanales; family Bacillaceae; genus Bacillus; species Bacillus sp. AFS040349. The sequence goes on from NZ_NUMC01000018.1 coordinate 34,888, forward strand.
TTAAGAAAGGGGATTTTGTTGCACGGCTCGGTGGAGATGAATTTATTTTAATTATTCGTTGTGAAACAAATTCCAGAATAGATGAAGGTATCAAATTAGGAGAAAGCATAATTAGTTCTATCAATTCACCGATCTCGTTAGGAGATGGAGTTGAGGTTGTTATTAGATGTAGTATTGGTGGAGCTATTTGGCCTGAATGTGGCATAGAACCTGATGAGGTTATCGACTTAGCAGATCAAGCCCTTTATCAATCTAAAGATAAGGGGAAAAACCAAGTAACCTTTTATCAAGCATAAACAGGCCGCTTTGAAAAGGAAGATGTAACATTTTAAAATGAATGATCAGCTTTTTTGAAATGCGTTAAAATAAAACGGATGAAATAGTAAATAATCAATCCATATAAAATCAATCCAATAAATGAGCAGGTATGTGTCCACCACTTGTGATAGGCATACATATCAAACTTTACAAAAGCTGGTTCAATCATAAATGCGAGTATACCAGCAAAAATAATATATTTCCATATATAAGAAGTAAGTGTTGGTGAATATTGGTAGATTAGCATGGAAAAAACAGGGATAACGGCAACATCAGCCGGTACAAGTGGCGGAATAATTGGAATAAGCTTGTCCGGATATCCCCACAATCCAAGGAAAATACCTACTTCATCTAGAAATGAAGCTAGCAAAGAACTGATAAGTCCGAAAAGAATTAGTTCAAGTGATCTATTGCGATCTCTAAATTTATTCCATACTATAAATGGTCCAATTGTTGATAATAATAGAAACCACCATGTTACAGTAAATAAATCATCGTGATACCAATGGGAAAAGCTTGTGTTATTTAGGTTTTCATTTATTTTTAAAATATCCTCATAGGTAGGGGTATTCATTGTACCACCTCATTTAAATCAAAATGTTTATTCACTATAATGGGCATTAGTGGTAAGAAATATGTAGGTTTTTATCGAACATTTGTGGACAAAAGCTTGTTTAGTTTCTTGATTTTAACAAAAATAAGTGTTAAGATTGACTTAATTATTTTTGTTCGGATAAGACTGAGAGATGGAAGTTGCTTTAAAAAGTTTTTTCCTCTTGAAGAATCGTTGTCTAGCAAGAATAGTAATACAATGTGGACTTTTTAGATACCACGCAGGAGGAAAAACAATGCTACAAGGTAAAGTAAAATGGTTTAATTCAGAAAAAGGTTTCGGTTTCATCGAAGTAGAAGGACAAGACGATGTATTCGTACACTTCTCAGCAATCCAAGGTGATGGCTTCAAAACTTTAGAAGAAGGCCAAACAGTTACTTTTGAAGTAGAGCAAGGAGCTCGTGGACCACAAGCTGCTAACGTTCAAAAATAATAATGACGCTGCAACAGCAGCTCTATAAAAGACTCCAATTTGGGGTCTTTTTTTCTTGGAATTAGTAAGCGCTTTATACTATTGCAAGGATCTATTCTCAGTAGAAAAAACAGAAGAACTCTTTAAGGAGCCGGAATGAACTACTGAATGAGTAACCATTTCATAATTTCCCATAATTCGTCCATATTTATCCCACACTTTCTCTTTATAGTTAAAGCTAGTCAAGTATTACAAATTGAAAGACTATAAACATAATAGGGAGTTTTAAAATGGTTGAGAAGTTATTAACAAGTAAAAAAACAATTGGCATCCTTGCGGTTCTCGTTGTAGCAGCAATTGCCATTTTTATTTTTCTTTCTACGAGAAGTGAAGTTGTTGCAAAAGTTGGAAATGAATCAGTAACAAAGGACGATCTATATTCGTATTTTGTTAAGCAAAATGGGACAACTGCAGTAGACACATTAATTACAAAAAGCATCATTGAGCAAGAGACTGCAAAAGAAAACATCTCCATAACTGATGAAGAAGTAGATGCAGAGCTTAATGAGTTAATCACCACATATGGTGGAGAAGACACGTTTAATCAAACATTAGCTTCGAGCGGCTTAACGATGGAAGATGTAGAAGAAGACGTGAAAGTTAACCTTCAAATTGAAAAATTACTAGAATCAAAGATTGAAATTACTGAAGAGGAAATGCAAACCTATTTTGATGAAAACAAAGATACTTTTGCTCAGACTAAACAGGTGAAGGCAAGTCATATCTTAGTTGAGGATGAAGAAACAGCGAAAGAAGTGAAAGAAAAGATCGATGCTGGAGAAGACTTTGCAGAGCTAGCTAAAAACTATTCAACAGATACGTCAACAGCTGAAGCTGGGGGAGACTTAGGATTTTTTGGAGAAGGAAGTATGGTAGCAGAATTTGAAAAAGCGGCATTTACTATGAAGGTCGATCAAATAAGTGAGCCTGTAAAAACGGAATACGGCTATCATATTATTAAAGTAACTGAAATTCAAGAAGCTGCTGAAGCAAACTTTGATAACAGTAAAGAAGAAATTAAAGATATCTTGTTCGATGAAAAGTTGTCAACTGAATATCCAACTTGGTTAGAAGATAAGCAAGAAGAGTATGGTGTGAAAAACTATCTTTCTGAAGAATAAACGAGAAAAGAGCCCAAAGTGGCTCTTTTTTTAGATTAATAATAAGCCGAATTTTCTACCCGTGATGAATATCACAGTTTCAAATACAGCCATTCATTAAAATAAGAGGTAAGAGTAGACTTCATACTCTTAGATGCTTACGGATAAAGGTGAAAGTATGAACAGTGAAAAACACGATTTACTTGATACACATATGATTCGGCATTATGAAAAGGAGCTAGAGGAAATTTCCTCTCTTTTACATGAAGATATTGCGCAAAAGATGTATGCATTATTTAACCATTTGCAATATGTGCAGCAATATATTGATGACCGACAAGATAGAACTCGAAATGAAGAAATGATAAAATTAACAAAGCATACGATCGAGGACTTAAGGTTTATCTCCCAAGATGTGCTACCTTTTTGTCACAAAGGAATAGACGGGGCAATAGAAGCTTTTTTAATGAACTATAGTAAAAAGAATGGCGTAACAGTTCAAATTCATAGTTATGGAGAAAAGAAACGACTGCCGCAAATAGTCGAAGTGTTTTTTTATCGGCTACTGAAAGATATGCTAAATAAACTAGCTGACCTTTTTACCGTTAGCCTTCTAGAAGTCACTTGCTTTTGGGAAGAAATCGTTCAAATTAGAATAAACTACACAATAGAATTTCAATCAAAGAATCAGCATGAACAGTTTTTAGATCATATTATAGAATACAAAGAAAAGATGGAGTTAGTTAAAGGTGCAATCAATTTAGAGAGAATTGATGAACATCATAGTCAACTAACCTTATCTATTCAGAATGAGAGGTGATATTTTTGACAACATCCATTTTATTAGTTGATGACCACGCTGTTGTTCGCACAGGGTTAAAATTATTAATAAATGATATCGAAAACATGGAGGTTGTAGGGGAAGCTTCTGAGGGTGACGAGGCTATCAAAATGGTGGAACAGCTTAAGCCAACAGTTGTCTTAATGGATTTAAGTATGCCACATGGAAAAGATGGATTATCTGCAACGGTTGAAATTAAGAAAAGGTGGCCTGAGGTTCAGATTCTTATTTTAACCATGCATGATGATGAAGAGTACTTATTCCGCGTGATCCAGGCTGGTGCCTCTGGGTGTATATTAAAAAGTGCACTTCATAACGAATTGATTCATGCCATCACTGTTGTTGCCGAGGGCTCAGCATACTTATATCCAACTGCAACAAAGAAATTAATGGAGGATTATCTTGATAAATTACAAAGTGGAGCAAATGTTGATACGTATTCCCTTCTATCAGAACGAGAGAAAGAGGTCCTAACATTAATTGCAAAAGGGTTTTCAAATAAAGAAATTGCAGAAAAGCTTATTATCAGTGTTAAAACAGTTGAAAACCATAAGGCAAGGATTATGGAAAAATTAAAGTTAAAAACAAGACCTGAACTTGTAGAATATGCTTTAAAAAAGGGATTGTTAGGCTATGGTATCTAATGAACCATAAAGAAAGGAATTTCATCATAAATGATTCAAAAAGATTCTCAAGTATACATCATCATTAATGAACAAGGCACGATAGAATCCTTTAACCTCCCAGCGACAGATATATTTGGCTTTAAACAAGAAGAGGTAAAAGGTAAAAAAGTAGACATGTTATTTCCTAATTTTAACACTCAATTGTTACATCAAGAAGATAGTTCAGCATTTGAAACGTTAGGGGTTTTAAAAGATCAATCCATTACAACATTTCAGGTTAATTGTAATAGGCTTTTACTATTAGATCAATTATATTTTGTCCTGCATGTTGAAACTGCAAAGGAGCAAAAATCATCCTTCAATAAAATGAAAGCAGAATTAAAAGCCTCTCTCTCTGAATTGATGGATTTTAAATTTGCTCTTGACGAGTCATCTATTGTAGCTATAACTGATCAAAAAGGAATTATTACTTATGTTAATGAAACATTTTGTAAAATTTCAAAATATAGTAGTGAAGAATTGATTGGGAAAAGTCACAAAATTATTAACTCTGGTTATCACTCTCCTGATTTTTTTCGAAACCTCTGGAGGACAATTGGAAACGGAAAGGTATGGAAGGGAGAAATTAAAAATCGAGCAAAGGATGGAACCTATTATTGGGTTGATACAACGATTGTTCCTTTTTTAAATGGAAAAGGTAAGCCTTATCAATATTTGGCGATTCGTAATGAGATTACTGGTAAAAAACGTGCAGAAGAAGAATTACAGAGAATGATGAGTAAGTTAATTGGCATACAAGAAGAGGAGAGGAAGAAAATTTCTCGGGAACTTCATGATGGTATTGGCCAGAACCTATATAGTCTTCTTATTATGATTAACCGATTAAGGACGGATTCGAATCATCAATTTATTGAACAAATGGAAACCGAAATATCCAACATTATTGACGAAATACGTCAAATATCGTGGCAGTTACGGCCGTCAATTTTAGATGACCTTGGACTTATTCCCGCTATTCGATCGTTTGTAAATAAGTTTAATGAGCATTACGGTCTAAAAACGAACTTTACATATAAGCTTCAAAGACGACTTGATTCTGAGGTTGAAACAAGCATATATCGCATTGTTCAGGAGGCGATGACTAATGCAAGAAAATACGCTAAAACAAATGAGATATCCCTGTCAATAATAGAAGGTGAAAATGAGTTAGATATTGTGATTGATGATCATGGAGTAGGCTTCGATCCAAAAGCAAAAAGAAATGGTGTTGGATTATTTAGTATGGAGGAAAGAGCGCGGTCCATTGAGGCAGATTTGCAAGTTCATTCCCAAATAAATGAGGGAACAACGATTAAGGTAAAGGTACCTTTTCAATAAGAAGAAGGAGCACAAAGATACAACTGCTCCTTCTTTTTGTATTATTGGGGGAATCCCTGAATGAAAATAAGGGAATTCCCTGATAACTTTCTCTTCATCATTGCTTTACAATAAGGATATAAGAAACGATACGGGGGCGATGATGATGACAACATGTGTAAAAAAGAGAAATGAAGATGTGAAAAATACGAATTTCTTTTCTATAGACAGTTTAAATTTGTTAAAAAAGAACATGAAGTTGATGACGTTTAAAAGCGGAGACCACATCTTTTTTGAGGGAGACCATGTGAATTCTCTCTATTATGTAGTGGAAGGAACAATTAACTTATATAAAGCAACAGAAGATGGAAAAATTCTCACATTGAACTATTTTGAAGAAGATGATCTTTTTGGTGATTATCCTCCAAATGCTAAAAATAAAACAAGAGAGAACGCAAAAGCATTAGAAGATTCTGTTGTAGGTATGATTGATCTACATGATGTTGAACTGCTTCTTTGGGAACACCGTGATTTTTCAATTGAATTTACAAAATGGGTTAGTCATTCTCAACAGCTAACACAAACGAAATTACGTGATTTAATGTTTTTTGGTAAAAACGGGGCTATGGCTTCCGTAATTATTCGAATGACAAACACATATGGCAAACAGCAGGGTGATAAATGGGAAATTACAAAAAAATTCACTCATGATGAAATGTCATGTTTAATAGGAACGCCTAGAGAAACTGTGACACGTATGCTAAGTCAACTGAAAAAAGATGGATTAATAGATTATGATAAGGGCTATATCACGGTTTTTGATTTAAATGGTCTTAAGAACATTTGCCGCTGTGAGGATTGTCCTTTACAGATATGCCGCTTATAAAAAACAAAAGCTAATGTTGCTTTTGTTTTTTGTTTTAGTGCTTTTTATGAAGTAATACGAACAAAGAGGGGCGTTTCATTGCGCTCCAGACACTCGCTTTCCGCGGGGAGGAAGCTGAGCCTCCTCGCCTTCGCCTGCGGGGTCTCAGCCTTTCCTCTTCTCCCGCAGGAGTCGAGTGTCTTCCGCTCCATTCCACTAACGTTTTTATAATCTTATTCAAGTCAAATATTGAAAGGAGAATCACACACTTATTCACTTTGTGATCTAGTTATAACAGTCTTAATCTATGGCTATATTCTTACAATATAAAAAGGGCTCTCCATAAATAATTAGGAGAGTCCTTTTCATTATTCATTTTCATCTTTTGTTGTAAAATCTACTAAAAGAGCCATTAAGATCGTTGTTACAATAAGCATTGAAAAGGTAACGGTAAACATAGTATCAACCTCCTACCACGTTTTAAATCCTGAGGAGCCAGGTGGTGCATGATGGATCATCTCAGCTAAAGGAATGGTATAAGCAAATGCAATTAAAGCGAAAGCAATACCGATCCAGATCCACCAATTCTCCAAATACTTAGGAGTTTGATCAAGGTCACTTTCTGCCATTGGAAACTCAACAAGTTCATTCTCCGTTTTTGCTTTAGGTGCAAAGAACAATGTTTGAAACACAATATAGATTAAGATCATCGCAGATAAAAAGAGAATCGTCCCACCAATGGCCATTGTTACATGGTTTGATAGTATTCCATTGAACCACTCTAAAGCAGTCGGATCATCCATATAACCGGCATAAGCTGTACGTCTCGGTGCTCCTAGTAAACCTAAAATATGCTGAGAGGTACTCATGAGCAACATACCGATTGACCAAGTAATGATCTGAATGAAAGCCAGTTTCTGAATTGACTTTGTTAGTTTTCTACCTGTTAAGTAAGGTATTAACCAAAACGTTAGTCCCATAAATGTCATAGCAACAGGTGTACCAACGGTAATGTGAAAATGTCCAACAACCCAAAGAGTATTATGGACAACCTCGTTTAGCTGGAAACTTGCATTGATTATTCCGCCAGCTCCACCTGGGATAAAGAAGAACATAGCAATGAATAAAGATGTAAATCGAATATCTTTCCAAGGAAGTTTAAAGAACCAACCAAATAATCCTGAAGCTCCTTTTAATCTTCCTGTTCTTTCGAATGTTCCAAACATAGAGAAAGCAGTCATTAATGATGGAATAATAACCATAAATGTTAAAACTGTCTGTAAAAACTTCCAAAAGCTTGAGATACCTGGTTCTGTAAGCTGATGGTGAAAGCCAACAGGTATAGAAAATAAAATAAATAACACGAATGACAAACGAGCAAGTGAGTCACTAAAAACTTTTCCTCCAATGATTTTTGGAACAACTACATACCATGCCATATAAGCAGGTAACAACCAGAAGTATACGAGCGGGTGCCCGAAATACCAGAAAAGTGAACGGCTCAATTCAACATTTATAGTATCGACCCAACCAAATGCCCAAGGAATAAATTGAAATAATACAGTTGCTACTACACCTAGGCAAGCGATAATCCAAAGAATAAAGGTAGATATCGTCATATAGGCAAACAAAGGACTTAGTTGTTTTTTATGTTGTTTTTTCCACTTTACATAATGACTAATAAGGGCAAAGCTGTATATCCAAGTTCCTACTACGAATAGTGCCAAGCCTACATAATACCATCCGCTTGCTTGAAGTGGTGCGTAAAATGTGTAAAGAACAGAAGCTCTGCCAGCAATAATTTCGACAGTTGCAAGAATTGTTCCGGCTGTTGTTACAAAAAATCCAATCCATGAAAAAAGGCGTACTTTCGGTCCAAAAGCACCGAGGGAATAGCTCATTCCAGAAATAAGAAAAGCAAAGATAAAATAAGTTGTAAAAATAAGTGCTAATAAAACGCCATGTGCTGTTAGTATTTGATAATAGTCAAGCCATGGTGGAAGTGTTAGTGCATCATTTCTAATAAACACCTGCATTAAACCGCAAAATGTACCTATTAAAAAAGCAATATATGCTACAACAATATTTGTAATAGCGAGCTTTCTATCTCCTAAACTAATCTGTTTCATCACTCAACCACCTCAATTGTTGTTTTCATAAAATGATGCCCTGTGCCACAGTACTCGTTACAAATCACCAAATACTGTCCAGCCTCATCAAACGTATATTCCTTTGTATTAATTTGACCAGGTACAACCATCATGTTTACATTTGTTTTTGCAATTGAGAAGCTATGAGTAACATCAGTACTAGCTACCTTAAAAACTACTTTTTTTCCAACTGGTACTTTTATTTCCGCTGGATCGTACCCAAATGCTTTTGCAACGATAATAACTTCATATGTGTTGTCATCAATTTGATGTACACCAGGGTTGTCAAAAGGAGCAGTTTGCTCAACTTTATTAGGATCGATTGTATCCATACCCCCTGAAGGATGATGATTGAAAGCAAATGCTGTTACTCCAATAATACTTAGAAATAAAACTAAAGAAATAATTCCAAATCCTAACCAGATTTTTTCAAATTTATGAAAATGCATTGTAAAACCCCCTAACTATCGTGATAAATAAAAGAAATAAACACCAAACCACATGACTATAATGAAAAAACCAATGACAAAAACACTAATTAAAGTACCTTTAAGTTCATGATCTTCGTGCTTTATTTTTTTGCTCATCATAATCCCCCTTACGTTTTGCTTTTCTTAAGGTAAGGTTAAGGGATTCCAATAAAAATTGATGTGATAAATCTCACTTGAAAAATGAAAAAAAGTGAACTCATATTAGAGTTCACTCAGCTTGTAGAGAAAGTG
>NZ_NUMC01000190.1:0-2215 GCF_002577655.1 Bacillus sp. AFS040349
AGATCATAATTGTTTTATTAGGGGCAATCTATTTATTTCTAGACAATGAAATAGGAACAATCGTTTTATTAATAGGGTTCATTTGTTTGTTTGCGTTGTTTGTATTAACGCTCATAGGTTTAGTAAGAGGGAGTATAAAGTGGTTGAAACTGAATAATAGATTTAGCATATCTTTAATCCTTATCTACGTAGTGGTAACAAGCATTCTATTATGTGGGATTTGGGGATTCAATTTTGTGTTACATCATGAGTTCGGTATAATGTCTGCAAAAGAAAAAATTCAAATTTTTCAAGGGGAAATTGTAAGTAGCGATGAGATGCGACTGGAAATCATTCAGGAATACCCTGTTTTAGAGCATCAACATATAACCTTTAGGTACCATCCTGATACGGAGAAACAGGTGCAAGAGATTATCAATAGAATGGAAGATATTACGCAACTTGAAAAAGAAATTTTTGGAGAAGAAATCACAAAGACCGAGACGTTAGAAGTAATTGTTCTTCGTAGTTCCAAAGAATTCAATCAGCTAAACCCTATTTTTACCGAAACCATAGGTGGCTCTTATGAATCAACCAATAAAAGAGTGATAATTTATCAAAGCAGAGAAAACTTTGCAGATAGCGAATCCTTTATGATTGGTACGTTTGCACATGAATATGGTCATTTTCTTCTTGACTTATTTTCGAAGGAAAAAGGAATACATAGTGATGAATTTCCAGCTTGGTATAACGAAGGATTATGTGAATATATAAGACATCAAATTGTTGATAATATCCAAATCCGAGAAGAAATTAACACTAATATAAAGTATACAGACCTACATACATCAGAAAATTGGAATTCTGAATCGGAAAATACGGATGTATATTATTTAGCCCAAAGAGCAATCGAATATATTGTAGGACGTCAAGGTAATGCAGAGGTATTATCGAACATTCTCCTACATCAAAAGGAAACTGGAACATTTGAAGAGTCCTTCTTTCAACTAACAGGGGTGAAATTAGATACATTAAACAAAACCATTTTTTCAATGAAGGAAGATCTAGAAGAAGCATGGAAAGCATGGTCGCAAGAATCAGATTTTGAAAAGGCTGGAAAACTTTATGAAGAAATAACAGAGAAATATTCTCACGAAAGCTTAGTTTGGCATCAATTCGCATTAATGCTAGAAGAACAAAAGAAGTGGGATGAAGCACTCATTGCTAGACGAAAGGTGATTAGCTTAAGTCCAGAGGATTCAGCTGGTTTCCAAAACATATCCTATTTATTAACAATTATTGATCCAAGTGAATCCTTAGAAATGGCGAATAAAGCTTTGGAATTAACGAAAAAGGATCCAGATGGAAATGTTGAATTCATACAGAAGTGGTTAAATGAAATCTCTCAATTTAATGATCTGATAAGTGAAGAAAAATATGCAGAGGCATATCAAGCTATTCTCCGAAGTGAACAATTGTCCTACCAGACTACTGTATTGGAAGAATTAAAAAAACAAGAAAAAGAGAACTCTTCGGGGCTATGACTAAGAAATTATAAATATTTCTGAGTATTAATACGCTATATTAATAAAGAGAGTTTTAAGCTAACAGGTGCTCATGTTGAACTAGAAACCAGAAAAACAAAAGATCCTTTTCTGCGTAGTACAACGATACTATGCAAAAAAATAGAAGAATATTGTTCTTCATCAAAGCGCGATTGTTGCAGAAAGTGATCGCTTTTACATATCGAAGAAGAAGAACTATTAATAGAGTACCTTATAGGAGTGAGATTTTGAAAAAACATATTTTGATTTCTCTTTTAGCCTGCCTATCTATGTTGATTAGTGGATGTAATTTTTTTCAAGGGGGGAAATTACCAATTGAGATGGTTGCCTTTAATAGCCTAACAAAAGAGGAACAAGATAAAATTCCTGTGTCTCCAAAAGATTCATCAGTAAAAAAAGTGACAGTAAATGATGAATTAAGTGAACAGCTTGGCAATAATCTTATCGGTAAGAGGCTATATGCAGTAATATTTAATGGTACTGAAACTGATTCTTTAGGCAAACTTATTGTCTATGTGGATTTGAATAAAGAGACAGTTGTTGGAAAAGGTTATGAGAAAAAACTAAATAATTGATTCTCCACAAACGGGCGCTTTTATGTAATAAAAAAAGAGCACATATTATACACGACTAATATGTGCTCCTCTTTATTGCGTGCCCAGCAAGCCGTT
>NZ_NUMC01000191.1:0-612 GCF_002577655.1 Bacillus sp. AFS040349
GTCAGATTTTCAGTGGCCTCAGATTTTCAGGAGGTTTTTCATTTTACGATGAAGTTTTACTTTCACTTTCTTTATCATTTTTGTCACTTTTAAATAAATTTTTAGAAACAACATTTAATTTGTTTAAAAACCGATTAAACCCAAATCCAACAAAAAATGCAATACTAATCTGAGCTAGTGGCGCATCTTTGTAGTCAATAAATTCAACTAAAAATAAACCACTTTGAATAAGTGTAACAGCGATAACAGCTGTGCCTGTCGCAAATATTGGATAAAAAATATACATAATCCATTCTCGATAGTCGGTTAATCCATCTTTCATATAGTGAGAGCAAAACATATAAAGATGCCTTAGTGAACCACCAATTGCTCCCGCAAAGAAATAATATAAAAAAATCTCGATATCAGAAATGATTGGGAACGCTTTTTCTAGAATACCAGTCCACAAAGCACCTACTGCAAGAAAGCTCCCAAAAAACAAGAAAGAAAGATAGGTTAGAATCAGCGTCTTTAACCACCACTTCACACCGGTCACCCCTCTGTTCTAATACGTTATCTTATGAGGGAATGGGCGGGTGGTGCCTGTACGTAGAGTGACAGTGCTCGACCCCC
>NZ_NUMC01000192.1:0-1743 GCF_002577655.1 Bacillus sp. AFS040349
TGCGTGCCCAGCAAGCCGTTAATTGCTAGTTGGTGAAAGTCCGACCCGAGTAAGTTCCAAGACGCTCGGTAGCTGACAGGCAACTGGTGGAGAAATCCTAAGGTTGAAGCCCTGTGACAAAGTAACTCTCTTGAGAGTGCAAGCAAACTAACAGGTTGTAACATAAAGTGAATCCTGCCGTCTCGTCAAGAGCATCCACTGTTTGTGGCTAAGGAGAAGTCGAGCCTTGAGTAAATGGGCGAAGACCATGGAAGGTGTGAAGAACTTGGAGGAGCAGCACCGAAGAATCTCTCGGGATAAGGGGAACGACATGTTAGGAAAGTAGTTAACGGAACTGGGGAGACCCTCATCATCACTTTCGGAAGAAAGTAAAACAGAAACCTATAAGTGCAAACGAAATGGTGGATGGATGAAAGGGAGTCGGAGGGGGTCATAGTACCTATGATGACAATGACAACACAACATTGTCTAGGGAAGGACGGCGTAAGCCAGTACCCTACTTCGTTCATATGTCAGAAGGAGGTAAGAGTCAGTGAATGCCAAGAAAATGGCTAACTACACCAATAGTGCAAAAGCTCAAGAACTCTGGAAGACGTTATATCTTTGTGCCAAGGAGAGTCCAACTCGTAGATTTCACGCTTTATATGACAAAATTTATCGTCCTGATATTCTATGGGAGGCATGGCAACGTGTGAAACGTAAGAAAGGTAGTGGAGGTGTCGATGGACAGTCGATTGAACAAATCGTTTTGGATTACGGTGAGAAGAAGTTTATGAACGAACTTTATCTAGAATTGAAGGAGAAACAATATCACCCAAGTCCAGTCCTAAGAACCTATATTCCGAAAGATGATGGAAAGAAACGTCCATTAGGAATACCAACCATTAAAGATAGAGTGGCACAAATGGCAACGAAAATGGTCGTTGAACCAATTTTTGAAGCTGACTTCCATGACTGTTCGTTTGGTTTTCGTCCTAAACGTAATGCTCACCAAGCACTAGCCAAAATAAGAAAGGCAAGCAGAAATTGCTTTTGGGTAGTAGACGTCGATATCCAAGGGTATTTTGACAACATCAATCAAATCAAATTGATGAAACTGCTTGAACAACGAATTAGCGACCGACGGGTCTTAAAATTAATTCGGAAATGGCTAGAATCGGGCATTATGGAAGAAGGAAAGATAAGGAATCCAATATCCGGAACTCCGCAAGGCGGTGTAATTTCTCCGTTACTAGCAAATATTTATCTGAACACAATGGATAGATTATGGCAAGAGAAGTTTAATCACCTAGGAGAATTAATACGTTACGCAGATGACTTCGTCATCATGTGTAAAACCAAACAACAGGCACTGGAAAGTATAAAGGTCATTCAGTCAATAATGGGAAAACTTGACCTTTCTATTAATCGAGACAAATCAAGATTAGTTAATCTGTGGAATGATATAGATGGATTTGATTTTCTTGGTTTTCATAATCGAAAGTTTCCAAAGAGATTAAAAGGTGGAAGTACCGTACATGTAATGTCTCACATACCAAAAAAGAACGCACTGAAGAAAATGCGTACAAAGATAAAAGCCTATACCGAGCCACGAAATAAGCTTTATCTAGACATCAGGGAATTGGTGAAAGGACTAAATAAGAAACTACAAGGTTTCAAGAACTATTACCAAATATCACCCCTAGGAAAGAAATGGCTCAATCGAATCGATTGGTATGTCTTAGAACGTCTCACTTTGTTTTA
>NZ_NUMC01000193.1:0-623 GCF_002577655.1 Bacillus sp. AFS040349
CTTGGCTATAGCCCATTGAATAACCTTCAAGAATAAACTTCCCTGAATAAGCTACATGAATCCTCATCGCAAGAGGATATTCTGGGGTATTTCTGACAGGAAATATCACGGAATATCGTCGACAACTAGGTATACTTTCCAGCTTAATCTGTGTCGATCACTTTATATTCCAAACTTTCTACACAAAAATAAAAGTCTCGTGCTCTACACCAGCAAGAGGATATTCTAAAGGAAATATCGTCGAAAACTAAGTGCTTTTAAGCATCTAAAAATACTAAGTAACAAGATACTANNCCACTTCGCCACAACCGCCATTAATTTTTATATATTGGCAGGGGCAGTAGGAATCGAACCCACACCAAAGGTTTTGGAGACCTCTATTCTACCGTTAAACTATGCCCCTAATATTTAAGAGTTGTTTTTTAAATTAATGCTAGATATGTTGCTGTCGCAAAAATCTATGGTGGAGGGGGGCAGATTCGAACTGCCGAACCCTAAGGAGCGGATTTACAGTCCGCCGCGTTTAGCCACTTCGCTACCCCTCCATATATGAGAGTGCCGGCGAGAGGACTTGAACCCCCAACCTACTGATTACAAGTCAGTTGCTCTACCAATTGAGCTAC
>NZ_NUMC01000194.1:0-1314 GCF_002577655.1 Bacillus sp. AFS040349
TTGGTTGCGGGGACAGGATTTGAACCTGCGACCTTCGGGTTATGAGCCCGACGAGCTACCAGACTGCTCCACCCCGCGATGGTAAAATTGAAATAGTTTTTCTATGAACTCAGTTTATTATCTTGTACGGACCGTCCCGATTTCAGAAAGATGATTCAAGATGTTGCTCAATCGGTACGCTGATGTAACTCAATGGAGCTTATTCACTTGCTCCACCCCGCGATGATAAATATAAAAAAAGTTTTAGAAATATGGAGGAGGAAAGGGGATTCGAACCCCTGCGGGCTTTGACACCCCTGTCGGTTTTCAAGACCGATCCCTTCAGCCGGACTTGGGTATTCCTCCGTAATAAATGGACCCTGTAGGACTCGAACCTACGACCGGACGGTTATGAGCCGTCTGCTCTAACCAGCTGAGCTAAGGGTCCAATAAATGATTTTACTCATTTATTTTAATCATTATTCTTTAATAGCGGCGGAGGGAATCGAACCCACGACCTCACGGGTATGAACCGTACGCTCTAGCCAGCTGAGCTACACCGCCCTAATTACAAAACGCTCACTGTTTAAAAGCCATGCTCGTCATGTCTCTTGTCAGACACATTCCTCGCAAGCCTACAATGAAGCTAATTCAGGATGTTTACGGCTCGCTCTAGCCAGCTGAGCTACACCGCCAAAAACTAAAATATAAAATTACAAGTGGAGCCTAGCGGGATCGAACCGCTGACCTCCTGCGTGCAAAGCAGGCGCTCTCCCAGCTGAGCTAAGGCCCCATAATCATAATAAATGAATGGTCGGGAAGACAGGATTCGAACCTGCGACCCCTTGGTCCCAAACCAAGTGCTCTACCAAGCTGAGCTACTTCCCGTTCTAAATATCACATGTGGGATGTAAGAGGGTCAAAGATTTTATATTTACCTGAAGCGTAGCATAAAATCTCACTTCTGACTTCCTATTTCTATCATTTAAGATTGGCGCGCCCGAGAGGAGTCGAACCCCTAACCTTTTGATCCGTAGTCAAACGCTCTATCCAATTGAGCTACGGGCGCAAATAATCTAAATTAATCTATAAAAATTAAGGTAAGCTTTTTGCTAGCGCGAAAAACTATGGTGCCGAGGACCGGAATCGAACCGGTACGGTAGTCACCTACCGCAGGATTTTAAGTCCTGTGCGTCTGCCAGTTCCGCCACCCCGGCACTAATTATTGGAGCGGAAGACGGGATTCGAACCCGCGACCCCCACCTTGGCAAGGTGGTGTTCTACCACTGAACTACTTCCGCATTATTGTTAGTTATTTTCGCTAACGCGAAAAAA
>NZ_NUMC01000194.1:1367-1569 GCF_002577655.1 Bacillus sp. AFS040349
GCTACACCGGCATTATTATAGATGTAAATAAAGTTCTATCTTACTTACCAGTCACCCAAATCTCAGAGAGATTATTCAAGTAGCAGCTCGATTTGTGTGCTGAAGCAAGAGCTTCGAAGCATATTCGATCGTGCTCTACCAGTTGAGCTACACCGGCATATGGTAAGTTATTTTCGTTGGCACGAAAAAACTATGGTGGAGG
>NZ_NUMC01000195.1:0-895 GCF_002577655.1 Bacillus sp. AFS040349
TATAGTACGTTTTTTTGTTAATCGAGATTAACATTTGCACGCTTGGTTTTGTTTAGTTTTCAAAGATCATTATTTGGAGCGGGTGAAGGGAATCGAACCCTCATCATCAGCTTGGAAGGCTGAGGTTTTACCACTAAACTACACCCGCAAGGTGACTCGACTGGTCGGGAAGACAGGATTCGAACCTGCGACCCCTTGGTCCCAAACCAAGTGCTCTACCAAGCTGAGCTACTTCCCGTATATGGCGCGCCCGAGAGGAGTCGAACCCCTAACCTTTTGATCCGTAGTCAAACGCTCTATCCAATTGAGCTACGGGCGCATAATTTAATTTATCTTAACGAGCGACTTTACAATAATAACACCTTAAGAACTAACATGTCAATACTTTTTTTAAAATATTTTTTATGTGTTCTTCTGGTGCGGCCGAGAGGACTTGAACCTCCACGGGGTCGCCCCCACTAGGCCCTCAACCTAGCGCGTCTGCCATTCCGCCACGACCGCGAAATCAGTTTTACTGATATAAAAAAACATTGGTGCGGGTGAAGGGACTTGAACCCCCACGTCACAAGGACACTAGATCCTAAGTCTAGCGCGTCTGCCAATTCCGCCACACCCGCAAGGTGTGTAAATGGTGAGCCATGAAGGACTCGAACCTTCGACCCTCTGATTAAAAGTCAGATGCTCTACCAACTGAGCTAATGGCTCATCTTATAATGAGTAATAATATTTAGTTATTCTCTTGTAATCGACACCCAAATTTCAGTAAGCTTATTCAAGCCGCAGCTCAATTTGTGTGCTGATGTAATGCTTCGAAGCTTATTCGTTCGTGCTCTACCAACTGAGCTAATGGCTCTTCATTTTATAAACAAATGAATATAAATGGCTGGGCTAGCTG
>NZ_NUMC01000195.1:927-2131 GCF_002577655.1 Bacillus sp. AFS040349
TTTTCACGTAGTGAAAATAACTCACCTTGACTTTAAGTTTTAAGCTTCATTACCCTAGTAACATTAATCATATCCGAGAAAAAATAGGAGGTGAGCTACAAGTGTGCCCACTTCCTACTCTCTAACAATATAATTATGACCCATACGGGATTCGAACCCGTGTTACCGCCGTGAAAGGGCGGTGTCTTAACCGCTTGACCAATGGGCCATTATAATATGGCGGAGAAGGAGGGATTTGAACCCTCGCGCCGCTCACGCGACCTACACCCTTAGCAGGGGCGCCTCTTCAGCCTCTTGAGTACTTCCCCATATGGCTCCGCAGGTAGGACTCGAACCTACGACCGATCGGTTAACAGCCGATAGCTCTACCACTGAGCTACTGCGGAACAATTTCTAACAGACTTCTTTAATTATATTTATTAAAGCATGTCTTGTCAAGAATTCATCGTATTTACCTTTATTTATTTAACAGCCATCAACGACGGCTTTTATAATTTAACATAGTATCAACTTAAGAGTCAACCCCTTTTAGAAGATAGATTTTACCAGCACATTTTCCGCAAACAAGACGTGTTGTATCTACTTTTCTTTTCCTCTTGTACTCATGATGACAATCAGAACACTTATAGATAAGGGAGGCTTGTCTTTTTTTAGAATCAGTTTTTAAAGGCGTACAAAATCTAGGTGCACCTACTTCTTTTAATAATAATTTAAAATCTTGATCTCCGTGCTTATATCCCTTTCCTTCTATATGAAGATGATAGTGACAAAGCTCATGTTTGATGATCCCAATCATTTCTTCCAGTCCATGTTCAAGATAATACTTTGGATTAATATCAATGTTATGGGTGCTTAGCATGTACCTCCCACCAGTTGTTCTCAATCTTTTGTTAAAGATTACTTTATGCTTAAATGGTTTTCTAAATAAGCTTATTGAAATGTCTTCCACCAATTGTTGCAGTTTTTCATCATTCATAAAAAATTCCTCCATATATGTAACACCACACTTGCCCAATGCATACATTATAAACACCCATACTCCATTATAATAGTTAAGGAGGTATGAGCAATGCCATCTTGGTTACAAAATCAAATGCAGCGGGCGTTTTTAGAAAAAAATCGCTATCAAATAAAATTACTTAATCAATGCTGGTTTTTCTATAGAGAAAAACACTGCTCCTAAAAGGAGGCCACTGAAAATCTG
>NZ_NUMC01000196.1:0-207 GCF_002577655.1 Bacillus sp. AFS040349
TCGCCATCATTACCAGATATATAATATGACCTTTAGCGACAAAATCTATTATATAATATTTTATCGAAAAATCAATATGTTTTTTAAAGAAAATATATTCCTTCAAAACTAGATAACGAATCACAATTCAATTCACTACTGAGTTTACGTTTTTACATGTCCAGCTCCAGAAGCTAAATCCTACGGCAATTTCACTCTCTCGAAGAA
>NZ_NUMC01000197.1:0-7012 GCF_002577655.1 Bacillus sp. AFS040349
TTGTTTAGTTTTCAAAGAACCATTTTCAACTGATAGATGATCAGCAATAGAAATTATTTTATCAAACAACTTCTCGTTTGTCAACTTCTGTGAATTTGATGTAAATGCAACATTCCGCAGAGACAAGATATATCTTATCATCTTATTTCGTAGAAGTCAACAACTTTTAAAATCTTTTTTATTATTTATTATTAGAACTTTGTCTCTTCTCTCTTAAAGGGACGAGGAATATCATAACACCTTCTTAAAGGTAAATCAATAGTTAGTTAGATAATCTTCTTTTAAAATGGAAAAAAGCTTAGTATCACGAAATTGTCCCTTGATGTATTCATTTTTTCTAAGAGTCCCTTCATACTTAAATCCTGCCTTCAACAGTACTTTTTCAGATCCAATATTATCTGTATCACACCCACCCTCAATTCGATTTAACTCAAGAGTCTCAAATCCATATTTAATGACTTCCTTAATTGCCTCAGATGCTAAACCCTGCCCCCAGTACTTTCTATTTAAAACATATCCTATTTCAGCTTTTTGATTGTCATTAGACCAATCAACAAAAGAACAAGTACCAATGACTTTATTACTTTCTTTGTGTACAAGCGCCCAATCTGCTGATTGACCCGTTTTGTAGCTATTCATCACAACACTTATAAAATTATTTAATGTCTCCTCTTTTGATTTATTTACTTCCCATGTCATATGATGGGCAACCTCTGGATCAGATGAAAACTCAAATATATCATCTAAGTCATTAAGGTTTATTTTTCTTAATAGTAGTCGATTCGTTTCAAATGATGGTAATGCTATTAATGAAGCTTCTATATTCATAACTCTTTCCTTTCATAATACAGGCTTATATCTATCATCAAATTATTCATTAAATATCCATGATCTATTTATAAGAAATTTCTCATGTACCAGATACACCATTTTGTTTCATTACTTGACCTCTTTGTTCAGCTTGCACATTCTCATCAGGTGTAGTCATTCCGGATTTCTTTTCAAAATAAATAGCGATTGCACCAAATACAATAAGTGGTAGCAAAACATATAACTAAATCATAAGAAATCAATAACCTCCATTAACTCATAGTCTTGTGCCCTTAGTAAAAAAAACTACTATGCTTGTGAGTACACCTCCAATTAATAAAATAAAGTTCATAACCATCAAACTTGCCACTCCATTTAGAGCCATAGTTTCACCAAAAACTGGGACTAATATAGGAAAACTTATAATAGAATACATGATTAATCCTATTCCTATTAATATCCTCTTCTTTCTTTTTTGTTTCGTTAAAGATAAACTCAGCACAATCATTATTAAAGATAATAGGATCAAAAAAAATACTAGCATATTTTCCCCCAGTCATATGATAAATGATACTAAGTTTTAAGTTAGATTTTTATACTATAGTAATTTTCCGCTCTTGTATTAGGTTTAAACTTTACAACAATCTCTCTTTATGATGTTTGAGTAATATATTTAGTTTACCATATATACCCTTTTACCATTAATTATTTGAATTGAAATTCTGATTACAATAAATTATTGAAAATCCCACATAAGAAAAGACAGCATAACGCTGCCTTTTTATCGTTGAGCTTGCAAGGTATTACTTAGGATCTGTTAACGGAATTTTCATATCTAATTCTTCAAATTCCTCAAAGCTTATCTTTTCCGTTACAATATATAGGTTTTCTGAGAAGTTAACATCAAATTTTGCGATATTTTCTTGATTTGGCTTATATTCAGGAAATGAAATAGGTTGAAAGTATTGTTCTTCCCCATCTTTTTCCAACTTTAAACTTAGCCAATTTCTTGCTTGCTTTAGATTTCCATCAATCGAATAATGTAACCAGACCTGCCCTTCTTTCTTTTTAATTTTTGATATAACTAGTTTATTAGTAGCATCTTGATTTAAAACAATCGGCAATGATTCATTAATTGATTTTTTTATTGAGATTGATTGGGACTCCTGTTTTGGAATATATGCTTTTAACACAAGATACTCAGGCAATTCTTTTGGAGCATGATACCATGTTGTTGTTGCATGTTTTCCAGTACCATATGAAACCCAATCTAAACTTATTCCACGGGAAGATATAGGTACAATTTCATTCCCCTTTGGATCAAGTATTTCGTATATGACAGATTTATTGTATAAAGGTGAGCTTCTATCAATTTTACCATTTTCACTTTCTTCATATCTAATTTTAATGGCGCTTTGAGAAGCAATCACTTCGTTAATTGATAATTGTAAATGATCTTTTTTGACAACACTTTTTGGCTCAAACCTTTTAATCTTTCCAGGAACTTGCTGTATAGGAATATTGAAATTCCATGTACCATTTTGCTCCTCAATCTTGTTTATATTAAAACCTAGCTCGAATTGTTCTGGAAATTCCTTGTACAATTCAATAGCGACAACGGCAGTATCTTTTTCATCACCTTCCTGGGGACTTAGAGTTAAATCCTTTCCTTTTTCACCATTAACCGTTAGTCGATAATTACCTGTAACTCTTTCAAGTTCCTCACCAGTGCTAGACTCTGCTTCATACTCTACTAATATTCGTGATCCATCATACATAACTTTTTGCAGAGTTACTTTAATGCCATTATTCTCAACTGTCTGATTTAGTTCTGTAAATAAATTTGTTTGATCAACAAATTCTATTTGTTCTTCACGACCTGTATTTTTACGTTCAGTTGGTGTTGAGCTCATGACAAGTAAAAAGATTAATGCAACTGATAATGATGAAGCAATGACAACTGGGGCGTTTATCCTTCTATTTTGTTTTATTGGCTGGTGTATGCTATTTAGCACTTTCTCTCTATCTTTCGAGGTGAATTCTAAGTCTTTTCTTACTTCCTCTTCTATAAGAATTTCCTTTAACTCAATTAATTTATTCGTCATAAAACATATCCTCCTCATTTAAGAGTGGTAGGAGTTTTTCTTTTGCCCTTCTTAACCTCGTTTTTACAGTATCTATTGGGACACCTAAAATATCAGCAGATTCCTTTAAACTTAGCTCCTGTACATAGTATAAATAAATGGAGTCTTTATATTTTGTTGGTAATTTATTTATACATTGCTGGATTTGTTTTTTCATATTTTTTCGTAAAACTATTTTTTCCGTACTATTTCTTTCTTCTATTTCTTCTCTAGGCTTCATCCCAATTGGAATCACTCTCCGAAAATATGAAGATCTTAAATAGTCTTTACATTGATTAATAGTAATCCGAAAAAGCCATGTTTTAATGGCAGACTGTCCTTTAAATGTATGTAATTTTTTATAGCATTTAATATATACATTTTGTACGATATCCTTAGCTGCCTCTGTATTGTTTGTGTAAGTATAAGCTAGTGTAGTGAGATCCGTTCCATACTGTACCATTAACTCAGTTAAGATTAGATCTAAATCGTCAGCACTAGCATACTTCAACTCCTTATTAAGCATTTCCCCATTAGATTTCACATCTCATAACCTCCTTTCCAACTATTAGACGTTTTAAAAAAGAAGAACAGGTTCATAATTTTAAATTTCTATGTTAGGCTCATATAAAATAAAAAATAGTGCTGATTCTATGTTAATCAGCACTACGTTTGTTTACCTCGATGGTTTTGGCGGTTGACATACTTCACATTTACGTTGGTTATTATTTTTAAATTTTGTAAATGTTTTTTCAAAATTGTTACCACATGAACATTTAAAAAGTAACTTTTGAGAAAAACCGTGATATTCGGTCGTTAACAGGTTACTATCAGAGTTCTTTTCAACAAATTCTTTAATTTTACCGATTGTCCAGCGTTTATTCATTACATACACCTCCATATTTTATCACTAGGCGGAGGCTTTTCTCCGTTCCATTATGAACAAGGTTATTATTCCCTTAAGTTTTTAATTATAGCATAACTGATCGATTGTACAGGATAAATAGAAAGTAGAAAACAAAGTTCATCAGTCATTGTGAAAACAAAAAGCTGGAATGCTGTCAATGAACGACTTTCCTCTCAAGTTTTCACAACGTTTGTCGTTCATAAGGATAACCCTAGATATATTTATCAAAAAGTTCAATTGAGTGTATGTTCTCACTTAATAAGTTTTGTACCATTTGATTAAATACACCCGCTTCCCGCAATTCTTCTTCTTTTAATTCAGATAGCTTATTAACTTTGAACCACTTTGCATCTACTATTTCATCCTCTTCAAGAGATAGAGCACCACCAGTAACCTCGGCAATAAAATGAAAAAGAAATACTTGATTGTTCGTACTGCTCATGAACTGATAAACACCCGTTGTACCTGTTAATTTTATCTCAAGCCCAGTTTCCTCCTTTACTTCCCTATGAGCTGCTTCAAGAATGTCTTCATTGTATTCAATACGTCCACTTGGAAAATTCCATTTATTATTTGCAGTAGGCTTGTTTTCTTTTATTAGTAACACATGCTCATTACAAAGAATTGATACACTAACCACTAATACAAATTTATTATGTAGCATTACGACCTCCTGCATCTATTTTTTTACAATCACTTGTCCAAAACTGTGTTAGCTGGTACTAAGAAATGTAAAAAGTCTCTCCATAATTGTTTCATTTACGTTAGAATTCAAAAAACAAATTAAGATCCTTCTTTCTTCTATAGAAATTGTTTTTATCCTTCTTTATTTAATAAACTCTTGATTAGTGGGCTAAATAAAAAGATAATCCTCTGTCTTTATCTTGATATCATTACAGTTTTATCTATAATGGGTAATGAAATAGTTTATATAAATTATCCTATTATCTATCGAGTATTGTTTACTTCGGGACAGTGAACCTGTCCCCCTGTCCCATTTTATTTCAGTTTGGAGGGTTTACCATTACGTTTGGTCCACGCATATTAAAAACAGGTTTAGCTGTTGCTTTATCGATATACATTTGTTCGTTGATGCATCTTGAACATGCTGTTTTTGCTGGAGTTGCGGCCATCTTAGCTATTCAGCCTTCTGTTTATCGTACTTGGAAGCAAATGGTTGATCAAATTTTGGCCAATACGATAGGAGCTACGATTTCCCTGTTTTTTATTTATTTCTTTGGAGAAAATCCAGTAATTATTGGCTTTGTTATTATCTTAGTTATCGCAATTAGTTTAAAGTTAAAGCTGCAAAGTACCATTTCCCTAACGCTAGTAACAGTCCTTGCTGTAATGAGTGCCGCTGGAAGTGAAGATCTATATTTTGCTTTAGAAAGATTTTATATTATTTTAATTGGGACATGCACAGCCATTTTAATTAACCTTCTTATTTTTCCACCAAAATATAAGAAGTCCTTTGTACAGCTTGTTGAAACAACATTTCAAAATATGTCATTGCTCATTAGAACTGCAATTTCCAATGAGTTAACAGAAACCTCATATCAGGAATATAGTAAGAATTTTAAAAAGGATATAAAAAAATTAGAAGAACTATTTCAATTGTTTGATGAAGAAAGAGTAAAGCTTGGAAGAAAATCAAATCAGCTGCAAGTAAGAGAACTTCTTGTTTTCAGGCAGTTATTTAAAACTTTGCAAGAAGGTGAACAGCTATTAGAAAATATCGAGGAACACTTTTTTCAAAGCAAAAAATCTGAAGAGGAAAGTCAGTTTTTTGATGAACAACTTGAGTACTTAATGAAGTATCATGAGTATTTACTATTAAAATATCAGGGGAAAATAAAGGAAAATCATTCGAGCTTTGAGCATGAAGCGTTAAAAGAAAGTTATGAACTTAAATTAAAATTATATATGCAAAATGCTGATCAAAATGTCCGCTTATTGATTGTCATATCTTCTATTATTGATTATTCCTTTCATTTAAGAAGATTAGATAAACTAATTAGTCAATTAAATACTCAGTAATCATGGATATACCACCTGTTTTTTTGTAAATAATAAGCAATGTTAAATAACACAGCAGGAGGCCTATGATGAAAAACCAACAAGCTAATAAGAACTCAGGTTCAGCAATGAGTCCTGGGTTTGCCGGCACTGATCCACAAAAGGTGAAACAAGAAATTCAAAAAGATGTAAGTCAAGGACAAGGTGCAATGACTTCCCGAGAAGCAGGAGCAATGAACGATTAATAAACGCCCTGACATGTCGGAAAGTTTCTTCGTTTGCAGAAGATAGATTAAGCTCAGAGTTTATATTCATGGCTCTGAGCTCTTTGAACTTATTTATCAGGCTCAATCGTTTCTTAATCAACTTGTACTTCCTGCACAATTTTTTCTACTTCAGCACGACTGATTTTTTCACGACCGTCTTTTAATGCCTTTAATGTTTTATGAGCAATTGCCAGCGGTAAACGACAGAATAATAAAATCGTTCTTTTATCAATACATTTGATATATTCATTTGCCTTTGCTAGGTTCTCGCTAGCATAAGAAAATAGCTCATTTTGATTCCAGCCATCAGGAACAAAGCTTACTCCACGTTCATCCATATCTTCATGCTGATTACGTAAAATATTAACAGCCTGTAACCCTCTTCCATAGCCAATTGCTAAATCACGGTCTGTTTCGATCCCGTCATGCCAATGCCATAAATCTGATAGCATAACCCCAACTAATCCAGCAACATAATAGGTATAGTCATCCAAATCTTCACGCGTTTTAATGTCCCAGCCTGCTTTTGACCATTTCGCCATTCCCATTGCCATTTCACTTGTTGCAGCTTGTACACGACTTTTTGCACCTGTAGGAGTTAATGATAGCCAATCTGCTAATCGTAATGTCACTTCAGGTAATACATCTTTATATGGCGAAACTACTTCATTATACTTTTGATTATTAAAATTTTCTTCAAGTAATAACTGACTTACTTCCATAAGCAAATCATGCTTTACATCATTTGAGAGTTCTTGGTGGTCTTCAATTTCATCTATAGCCCGCATTGCTAAGTAAGCTACTGCCACCGCATCTTTTAAATCCTTTTTCAAAAAAGTAATCGGTATATAAAATGTTCGACTTGTTGTGTTTATGGCATTATAAAA
>NZ_NUMC01000198.1:0-6063 GCF_002577655.1 Bacillus sp. AFS040349
ACTCTATAGGGTACATTTTAGTCTGAGGTAGTCCTTTTTATTTTAGGAAAAATTGTCGTTTTTTCAGGTCTAGGCCTTGTTGTTTGGTTATTAGGCAGTGAGTTTGAATCAACATTGACTCTCTATTTTCCATGGATACGTAGGGTAGTTGGACCTATATTAATATTTATTGGATTATTTATGATTGGGCTCATTAAGTTTAGGAAGTCTTTATCACTTGGGAGCATACCAGATCGTTTTCTGAAAAAAGGAAAGCTTGGCTCCTTTTTAATGGGAGTTAGCTTTTCGTTAGGGTTCTGTCCGACAATGTTTGTATTATTTTTTGTAAGCTTAATGCCGATGGTTGTGTCAGTATCTTATGGGGCAGTATTACCAACCATCTTTGCCATCGGAACATCCTTGCCTTTGATTATTGCAATTTTTCTGATCTGGTATTTTGAATTAAGTGGAAAGTTAATGAAAAAGAAAGGGAGAAAACTTGGTTCAGTCGTTCAAAAATTAGCAGGTTGGATAATGATTATACTTGGGATTTTAGATACTTTAACTTACTGGACGTAAATTAAGGTATTTTAAAAAGTTAAAAGATTAATAGAAAATATGTATACTCACCTCACGAAAAGGTAAAGATAATCGTGAGGTGAGTTTTTTATGAAATCTATCAAAATGACTATAGTATTTCTCATACTATTAAGCTTTTTCTATACAAACAGGGCAGTTAATAGTCAAAGTAATACAAATGGATTATTGGAGTTAACAGAAATTGTTCAAAAGGAAAAAATAACATTAAATTCATGGAAAATTTATATAATGAAACCGGTTAAGGATGTAACCAGTGAAAAAGATATTCAAAGAGAAATAGAAAGAATACAAAAAGATGAAGAAGGATATAAGTGGGATATTAGACGTGATGAAGGCAGTGAAGAACAGCACTATATTACAGTTGGTTACAAACAAATCGAACCAAAAGAAATAGAGATGCGAGTTAAAGTTACTGCCTTTCTTGTAGGGAATAAGTACAGAATATATCATTCTTATGAAATTAAGGGTCAAACTTGGAATAAAGAATTATGGGAATTTATTAATGCTAACTTTAAAAATGAAATTAACGGACAAAATGAAGTCTTTTATACTCTTAAAGGCACAATGAAAGAAAAGAATGGCTTTGAATTAAGGGATGAGGGGGATCTTCTCTTAAGAGAATTCTCTGGTACCTTTGTGGAAGGATTAATTGAAGATGATTTGGTTTCATTATCTGCATATACTAATCTTTTGGAGTCATATACATTAAGGATAAATGAAAAGAAAATTAATCTTCAAATAGGTCTTAGGAAAAATCAAAAGGATGATTTAATTGATGTTACGATTGGTACCCCTATAATAACTTCTGGATACTAGAAAACAATATTATCAAAGAGTAACAGGATCATTCATTTTTAAGTGTACATAAAATTAAAGGTTTTAAGTAGAGTATAATTGACAATTTATTAGAAATCTTAAATGATCAAGAAATTGTTGTAAAACTTTCATTCTAATTAAAGAAAAAAATAGAAGGGACCTTACTAACACTTGCTATACAGCAGTTTCTAGACGTTCGGAAATCGGAACGAGAAAGTTTAAAAGATCTTGAAGGCACTGAATATGCTTCGAGGCGATGCTTATATAGTTGGAATTTGTGAAAACATTTGAGGCACGAAATTACTTTGCCCTTTTTGTCACTTTCGCAAAGGCACTAACCATTCAATTAGTTGATATAGAATCCATATGGATCAATATCTTGTGTGTCACTGTTGTTGATTTCATTGTTCTTTTTGTGCTAAAACGTTTTTGAATTTTGCGAAAAAATGACCACCTACAGATTAATAGGTGGTCATGTAGATTACAACAGGCTACGGCACTCATTGATGCACTCTTGTAAGTCTCTTGAAGCGTGTTGTAAACGTTCATTGCTCATTTTAGACATAGCGTTATTTAAGTGTCTCATTGCGCTTTCACATTCATTAATACATTCTTGGAGTTGTTGTTTATTATCCATGATAATCCCTCCTTTCCAAAAATTTATTGTTACCTAGAAGTAGGGAATTATTCGTTTAATAGTAAACCTGTTACTGAGTCACCTTTAACCAATATTGACTCACCTGTATTCTCTAAATCGTTCTGGGAAGGAGAGGCGTTTAGAGCGCTTGCCCCATCAGTGGAAATGAAACTATTTAGAAACGAGATGACGATGAACTTGGTGTTAGTATGTCATACTTTCCTAGGTCTAACCAATAAAAAAACAACAATTCTAGAACAAATCGATTTTCCTTGTTTTCAAGGGAATAGACTTGCTCTGTGTATATTTATCATGTTTACCCTAATTTGAGCATTAGCTGTATGGTAAAAAGAAATCCATGTATACAAAACCAAGCAACATGGTCGTTGTAAAACCAAATGTTAAAGAAATGATGTAAAAAGTATGGATCCCAGAAACCGTCATCATCCCATTCAGTCCCCAACTTGCCCCTGATTTTTGAGGTTTTATTTAACTGAGATCAAAAGGAAACTGATTCTGCTTTATAAGTCATTCAACATTGGCAAACATCTAAGTAGAAGAAATATTGAAAAGTCATCAGGTTTCTTAAAATGAATAAGGCGTTTGGCAGTATTCCTATAATAGCAATAATAATATTGAACCCAATACCTATTAAAACTGCTAGGAGGGTTAGAGGATAACCATTCAAGTAAGGGATTTTTCACTTTTTATTCCTTTCCAGCCCATTTATATCCAACTCCCCAGACTGTGAGCAAGTGATCATCAGAGGGAAAACCGGATTTTCGAAGCTTTTCACGTAAGTTTCTAACGTGAGAGTCAATCGTCCGGTCTTCAGTTGAAACTTCATATCCCCAAATAGAAGTTATTAAGTGTTCTCTAGTAAAAACTTTATTCTGGTTATTCAGAAATAAACTCATCATCCCAAACTCCTTAGGTGTTAATGAAATTTCCGTTCCGGAATAATGCATTTGAAAAGAATCATGATCCAGAGAAAGGCCTCGAAATAAGATTTTCCCAGTTTCACTCTTTTGTCTTCGCAAAACTGCCTCAATCCTTGCAGTCAGCTCTTCCTCGTCAAAAGGTTTGGAAATATAGTCATCTGCACCATTCTTTAATCCCTTTACAATATCCGTTTTTTCACTCATAGCGGTCAGCATAATAATGGGGGTATCCCAGTATTTTCGGATTTCCTGACATGCTTTCCAGCCGTCAATGTCTGGCATCATAACATCTAATAAAATAAGGTCTACTGAATGTGATGTTAAGTATTCAATTGCATCAATTGCTGATTCTTTCTTAATACAGTTGTATCCCAATGGTGACAAGTACAAGGATAATAAATCTAGCATCAACGTTTCATCATCTACTAATAAAATTGTTTTCATTCTACTGATCTCCTTTAAAAATTAGTTCGAATTCTGTACCAACATTTTCCTTACTTTTTACATTAATTTCGGCACCATGTGCGTGAACAAGCTCTTTTACAATCGCTAGACCAAGTCCCATACCTCCAAGAGATCGTGATCGAGATTTATCAACTCGATATAAACGATTAAAGATATAAGGGATGTCTTTTTCAGGTATCCCTTTTCCGTTATCCTGAACAGAGATATGAATAGAATTTTTGTATTTCCATACTTGTAATATGATTTGTGCCCCTTCATTAGAGTATTTCATTGCGTTGTCTAATAAATTGAAAATGATTTGTTCAAGTCTCAATGGGTCCGCTCTTAAAACTGTGCCTGAAGGGCAGATAACTTTAAAGTTCATATTTTTCTCTAGAAAAGCAGGAGAGAACTTCTGCTCAATTTTTGTAATAAACTTGCTTAAATCGATGTAGTCTTCCTGAATTTCAAAGGAATTTTTGTCGATTTTAGCTAATTCGAATAGCCCTTTAATTAAATGAGACAGACGATTCGTTTCTTCTACTATAATCTCCAAATATTTCCCTCTTTCCTCACTAGAGAGATTACGTTTATATACGATGTCTGCATATCCTTTGATATAAGTTAGAGGAGTCCGAAGTTCATGGGAAATGCTTGCTAAAAAATCATTACGTTCCTGTTTTAAATAATTCAGATCTGTAGCCAATAATTCAATTGATTTAGCTAAATCCCCTAATTCATCATCAGACGTTTTCGGTAAGGAAACAGAAAAATGCCCTTTACTGATTTGTGAGGTAACTTCTTTCATTTTAATAAGCGGTTTTGTGATTCCTTTTGATAGAAAAATAATAATAATAATAGTGAGAATAACGGAAATCCATCCTGCCAAAATAAAGTGCTCATTTAGCCGTTGAATTAAAGAATGAACAGATGCTGTATTTTGAAACATGTATATATATCCGATAAGCTGTCCGTCAGTTTGAATAGGACTGACGGTTGCAATAAAAGGTTCTTCACTCCAATTTCCTTCCACGATCTGCCCATTCCTAGGAATATTAGAAGTAGGTGTCTTTAGGTATTGTTTAAAAGGGTTAATTGGAGAGGAAGTGTCGAGCACCTTTCCAGTTATATCTGTAATCACAACATCCGTATTCGATTCAGACTCCATTAAAACAACATGATCTATCGTTTCGACATCAAACTGTTCTTCAAGAATAGCTCTATGAGAATTTCCCCTCGCTTGAAGAGCATTGAGCTCTTCTTCAACCATGGAATCAACAATTCCCTCGTGTAGAAAGAAAAAAATAAATGTCATCAAACCAAAAATAATCAGAAAGAATAATATTCCAAGTTTTACTGAAAGTTTTTTCACAGAATTCACCTATTTTCAATTAAGTACTTTTATTTTACTCTAAATGTTTGAAGATTTTGTGCAGGGAACTTGATAATACTTAAAAATGTAGGACTGGAATTCAAATAAACTATCGGAGTTCATGAATAGGGTCAATGAATACTCATTTTGCTTAAGAAAAGCATAGAAATGAATTTGTACATCTAGTAAGTGCAGCCCATAAATAAAAAATTGTTACAAAATAGGGGCTTGAATTCAGTACAAAAGCATTTAACCTTGAAAAGGTCTAGGAACTCTAACTATAAAGTTTCTCGTTTTATTAAGTGCGCAATTTTGCATTGATTGTGCTTTTATGTATGGTCATGGTCAAGTATTTTACCTGGGGTTTAGTTAAAAAATTGAGCCTACTCCATAATTTCTGCACATTTTGTTGATATGGTATTGTCAAATGTCAAAGGAGGAGTTATTTACATGTTGACAAAAAGAATAAAAAAATCAGCATTACTATCATTATTAGCAGCCCTTTTCTTAGTATTAGGAGCATGCTCCGACCCTAATAATGAAAACACAGAAGGCACAGAAAATACAGAGAACATGGATGGAATGGATCATAGTAACATGAACCATTCTAGCTCTGGTGAAGTTCCTGAAGATTTGAAAGTAGCAGAAAATCCAACCTATGGGGTTGGAAGTCAAGCGATTATCGAATCAGAACACATGGAAGGGATGAAGGGTGCCAAAGCAACAATTGTAGGTGCCTATGATACTATCGTTTATGCTATTTCGTATACTCCGACAACTGGTGGAGAAAGAGTGGAAAACCATAAGTGGGTTATTCACGAGGAAATTCCAGACGCTGGTGAAGAACCTTTAGAACCTGGAACAGAAATCACAATAGATGCAGCTCATATGGAAGGCATGGATGGAGCAACAGCTGAAATTACTTCAGCCGAGGCAACGACAGTTTATATGGTTGATTTCACTCCAACTACCGGTGGAGAAGAAGTTAAAAATCACAAATGGGTAACAGAAAGTGAATTATCACCGACTGAATAATGTTTGAACAAACAAAAACAATATATTTTTAATCAATCAAAAGAGTGTATAAAAGAGTTGATATACGAAGAAAGAGTTCACTTTAGATAATATCAAGCAAATACTCTGTTCAATATTAAATATCTAATAATTGTGTGACTTAAATCATAATTTTGACGCCGATGCTCTGATTCTAAAAAAATTCTTGAAAGAAATGTAGACAAAGGGTCTACATTTCTTTCAGACTGTAGACAAATCCC
>NZ_NUMC01000199.1:0-3398 GCF_002577655.1 Bacillus sp. AFS040349
GGACTTTTTCAGTGGCCTCCAAAATCCAAAGCGTTTTTTATATTGGCTTTTTAACTAGTTTGATAAAGTTGAATAGATTATCAATTCTTATATTTATAAAATATATTAACTAGCAAGAAGTAAATCACTCCTATACTAAAAATAAATAATATAAATTCCTTTATCTTTTTGGTTTCCATTATTAAGTCTTCATTGTAAAGAAATTGTATATTTTCATTAATTGAAATTGGGACTGTAAAGATTTAATATTAATGCAAAAATGACCAATATTCCATATATATTTAGCACTGTTCTAAATGTAATCTTCTTTTTTATAACTATTTCAATATCATGAGACGTTTCCGACTTAAAATCCAATTCGGCTCCCCCCATACAAATATAGGAATGTAAATTACCAAGATTCCCCAACCTGATACTAGAACGAATTTCCAATCTAAATATCTATCATATTCAGTAAACTTAAACTATCTTACCATATTCAAATTGAATTTCGTATCTTTTAAACCTAATTGCTATCTAACAGTTCGAGTTTTGCATCATCAAATTCTTTTAAACATCGTTTTCTATTTTATCTTATCAAGTAAAGCCAACAATGGAATGTTGTGAGCATACCTTTATCCATAATTTGAGAGCACCCATAAACCAACCAATTCATTAAAGACACCTTACCTACCCTAATCTTTCGCCATTCCTTCGTTCTCTTATTAAAAAAAGGTACCGTTTTTATTAACGGGTTCTGTTGCAGGCGAGAAAATACTTTGAGAGACAATTCGCATAAGAATTAGCTTCCCTCTTTTGTTGTTATATCAATGTTTCTTTAGGTTTAATATATGAGATAACAAATAAATTACATACAAAATAACTGGGGTATAATAATTATTTGACGGTGTTCACAAATATGCTAAAGTGAGTGCTAATTGCTATTGTATTATTAGTACAATATAAATTGAATAATATTATATAATATGGTTCACTTAATTTGAAGTGAACTTTTTCATTACAGGAAGAATGGGATTTATACTAACATCATTTTTGATAGGTTGTACCTGAACAGAATTATATGGGGGTATCATTTGAAGAAAATAAAAATATTTAATGCCAAAACATGCAGAACCTTCTCCGCCAGATATTGAAACAGTATAAAAAATCAATAAAAGTTACTGACAAAATGCTAAGAGTGATAAAAAATATCGAATTCTCCAAAGCTATAGAACCTTGTAAAATGATAGAAAATAATAACGAGTAAATACCATTTTTCTCCATTAACGGAAAGTTATCCTTTTCATAAATATAGCCCATATAACCCAAAAAGACAGTGTTAGACACGGGCAATACAGCTTTTTCAATACCGTTAGCAAACAATTATTAGAAGATGTTTTCCAGCTTTACAAATCCAAGAAATACAGCTGTCCTATATATACTAGTGTTGATTAAATTCAACATGTTTATAGAAACCATTTAAAAAATTCCTCTAACAACGCAGCTAAAAAAAATGCTTGCTTAAATGAAGATGTCCAAATATGCTCACCTGTAAAAAATATTGTATATTACAGAACTAGGTAATCTGTTTGAGCCTTTTATAATCCAGTCCGCTACATAATTAAATAAATATATTTGAGAATTCAGAATACACCTTATTTATTTTAACTTATTGTTATGACACTTATTATTTTTGACTTCATCCTTTGGACAATCTCCTTCATCAATACGATCATTTTCAAAATTTTGTCGAACACTTACTGTATATTTACCTTTATGGTAAGATTTAATTCTCCAAGAATTATCATTCATTTCCGTTATCTCCTATAGGATTTACTAATTAAAAGATCTAGATCTTATAACCTGATGACCAAGTAGTCACCTGATTTCATTTGAACTACATCTGCCTTCATTGCTTTGGCGATATCTACCGTTAAAGATTCTGCCTCTTTTTCATCTTTTGCAAATAATGACAGTGGCTTACCACCTATTACTTTTTCTTTGTCAGTAGTAATAAACGCTAGAATCTCATAATTTGGTTTTTGTGTTGATTCACGTCCCATTTTACTTCCTCCCTGCTAAATTTGTTTGCATAACTGAGTGGCTTTTCTTTGCACTTTCAAGCAAAGGGGTGTTCTTAACTGTTTCAACAAGTTTATTGATATCATTTATAATAGGAACTAGCGTAATCACTACCCGTCCTTCTTCGTATTCTTTTCTTGTGAAATGGTACCTCTTAACTCCTACTGACCTTGTAGTTTCAAATAAAATAGCCTGCCTCTGTCCATAATTATCAAGAGTTATACGAAAATGTTCTTCACGAGGATAGATAACAACTGCGAGACCCTCTTTTTCAAATAACTTTCGGGCATTTTCAGTCCCTAGTTGGTTCGATACATATATCCCATCAACAAATAATTCAGACCCCTTTATTTCGACCTTTCCTTCTTTTACATTCGCAATATCTCCAACTGTCTTCCCCTTTGAAAATCGTTTTAGTACAAAGAGAACTATGAAACCAACAATAGTTCCACATATAATATTTATCCATATTGAATTTGTATTTACTAATTGAATAGTTAGTCCGGTTGCAAAAGATACAATAAGAGCAAAATAGTTGCGTGCTTCAAATGTTTTTGAAATACCATCTATATAAGCATCGCCTCGATAAGCGTATTCAGTATTTTCAAGGTCTTTTAAACTCTCTCGTTCCGTTTTGCGCACGTCTCGAAACTGCTGAATAGCAAGTGTTAAAAAAGTAACTGCAACAAAATTTTTAGTCATTAAGGCTGGAATGGCTACGGCTCCTAAAGCTGCGGCAACAAATCCTGTAATTAAATGAATTAAATATCCATTTGGATAACTAGGATATTGCCGGTAGTCTTCTTTTATTGTAAGAACACGAGCAAGCGTTCCAATAATTATTGCAGTAACAATAAGTGCAATTTGCTCTGAGGAAATAACACCGTCCTTCATATTTTCACTCCTAAAATTAGAATTTTAGATTTACTTCTCATTAAAATCGTTTACTAATTAAAAATCTTCTTTTCCACTAAAGTTCAACGTATCCAATTGAAAAGTAAAGGTTATCATTGATTTCGGCACAACAAGGCTTTTTTTCTGTTTGTTCAATCATCTTATATGTCCCTTTAAATTCCTTTTCATTTAACCATTTACCTAAAACATCTATTAAGGTTCCATCAACGGACTCTATTACTTCATCAATCTGGTTTCCATTCTTATAGATTAAGTATTTCTCCACGTCATACATCTCCTTCTTAATAATTTAAGCTATATGAAGTGAGTGGTCTCTTCTTCTCGCTAAAAAAATTAATTAAATAAACTTTTCCTTTTCCTAACACTTTTAGTTACAAAGCACCAATAAAGGGATGGGGTAAGAAATATATAAAGAAGGTAAA
>NZ_NUMC01000199.1:3415-4896 GCF_002577655.1 Bacillus sp. AFS040349
TTTACCTTCTTTATATATTTAAATCAAATCAAGGTTACCGATGAAGGTTTTCTAATTTCAAGCGGTTCCTTTGATGTAAGAGGTTGAGTAACTTCAATAATAGGTGACCCCGTATCCTCATAAGTAATTTCCTTAATCGGACTCATTTCTGATGGTTCCCCCATGTTAGTCATAGCTAAAGGAAAATTACTTTGTTTAGTCATTAATACCACCTCCATACCCTTTAATATTGTTCTTTAAAAGTTATATTATTTAAACGAACTCAATCCAAATAGTGGAAATAGGAGAGGGTGTATTATTACATTCTCTTATTAAACGGTAAAAATTTAAATATTAACTTCAGTTTTTGGGGAAAATAAATCATATTGAAATAGGAGAGGAGTGAGTATATCCATGGTTGAACAAAAATTAAACTTTCATGAGTGAATTAATAGAAAATTCACTCAAATAAACCTACATTTAATGTTTACCTAAATGGATATTTAGTCGCAGAAGTTCAGGGGATTAGTCCTTACCAACAGACTGTTATCCCTATGAGGGAAATGGAGGGAAACCAATATGGACAAAAACATCAATAGAACAGAGAATGAATACTCACCCAAAAATCAAGTTAAATATTTTCAGAATTATCTGATGAAATTTCAACAAATCCAAAGTTAAAACACACGCAACCAACACCTCAACCCAAAGATTTTGATGAAATAGAATATTAAGGACTTTGTTATATTTAAATGTTAGAATTACCCCAAATAGATTACTCACCTCAATAGTATTGCCTAGGACAGCTTTTCATTATGCATTTCATAGTCATCAAAATTCTAAAAGGTTTAACTTCACTATTTTTAGAATTTAGAACTTGTATCTCATGAATGTTTAGATGTGGAATCTTGACGAACTTTTAAATTACATATACTGTTCCTACATTTAATAATAATAAATATAGAAGAACTTAAATACACTGACACCGTTCTTCTTTAATCTCACCTACTAACATTTATTAGCTTGAATCGTTAAATAAGTGAAAACAAAAAGGAACTACCGTAATTACTTATTAGTAAATATAACCTTACTTCTTACTTTACAGCTTTTTAAACTCCTGGGTCTTTCACTTTCACACGGAAATCAATCGATGGATAGATAGATGGTCTCCCACTCTTCCCATTCATTTTCATTATTCTAGCTTTTAGAACGATACCTTAAACCGAACCCGTCCAGATCAACTCTTCCTCTTGAAATTTTCAAGAGAAAAATAGTGCCGTTTTTTCAAGGACCTCGTATTTCTTAATCGCCCATTGAATTGGGTACAGGCATTTGTTTCTCAATAATCATTTTAACTGCCCTCTTGATTAATATTGAAATAATTCTTTTCCGTTTTAACAGTAGGTAAAGTAGGACAATTCCTAATTCAATTTTTTAAAAAACTTTTGATGGAAGACTGAATTCCTACAGATTTTTTTGTCGTTGTATTTGATAAATTAGAT
>NZ_NUMC01000019.1:0-45770 GCF_002577655.1 Bacillus sp. AFS040349
GCGCCGGGTTCTTACCCTACATGAAGTCAGCAATCTTAAGTAATGCTGCTTCTATTATTGTAGGTCATAACCATCCATCTGGATTGACTGAACCTAGTAAAGAAGATATTGAAGTGACAAAGAGGTTAGTTGAAGCAGGAAAGTTAATGGGAATTGAGTTATTAGACCATATTATTGTTGGTGATAACAGGTATACTTCCTTGAAAGAAAAAGGCTATATCTGAAAGGAGTAAAATAACAGTGAAAATAACAAAAAGCACGATAAAAACAGAAGTCACTTATGATGACGAAATGAAAAATAAGTATCTTATTAGGAAAGAGTGGAACAAGAACAAGAAAAAAGCACTTGTCATCATGAAAAACGCAGGTGAGGCAGATGAAGTTGTGCAAGACCAAACAACGATGTACGTCATTAATAACCTTTCTAAATTGGAATATGGTGTTGCAGAAATTGTGAACTTATTTCCGTCTATTGAAGGAGATGAAACGAAAGAGTCTGTTACTGAAAATTTGAAATGTATCCAAGAAGCTATTGCTAGAGTAGATGATGTCATAATTGCGGTTGGAAAAGGAGTAGAGAAAAACAAGAAGGCTATTGAACGGTTAAACATGATTTTAGCCATATTGTTGGATAAGAAAGCAAATATTCTTCAAATAGAAGCAAATTATGGTCGGAAAGGTTTCCATCCTCTCTATCCCGCTCTAAAACATCAGTGGAAATTAGTTCCGTATGACGATAGCCATAATGTAAACCAATAATATATATGAAAGGAGTCACGCCATGTTTGGTATCGAGCAATTGAAAGATTTTATGGAAGAGAAATTCGGTGTAGCAGTTGAATCAAATGCGGTAGGAGAGGAAACGGTACTTCTATATCATGAAGAACTAGACGAGAAACTCATTTCAGAGTATGTGTTGCAAATATTACCGAATCCAGTTTTATTTCACACATTTATATACGAGGAAGAATCAGAGTGGATTATTGGAATTGCCTTAGAAGCAAAGACCAATAATCCACTCTTTTTAGTTTGTTTGAAAGATGAAGAAAAAGTGTATGAAAATGTATTGATTGGATAGGGAGAGGAAAATGAATATGAATATGACTAACAAATCACGCTATATGACAAAGGCAATTAGTGAAGAATTAGAAATTGAACTACAAGCTGTCTTGTGGCAATTTTACGATGAAATTAATCAAAAACGAAAGGAGCAAATGGATTACCTACAAGTGTTTGAAATTGAAGTATGTGAAAATACTTTAACAATAACAAATAGGCAGGAAGTACCACCGCTACAAACGAAGTTTGTCATTAATAACAAAGTCAAAGGGGCTAAAAATACTACTGTTTGGATTATAGATGACGAAAGATACCAAACAATGTTGTTCCCCAAGGATTATTGATTGGAAGGATGAATAAGGAATGGCGGTAATAGCCACCCTCATTCATCCTCTCCTTCAAAAACCTTCAGAAATTCATCCGACGCTTCATCCCCATCTGCAAAAACCAAAACACTGTCTAAATCAATGATTGTTTTTAAGACGATGTCATTAAATGCCTGTTCAAGATGAAAGGCAATTTGCTGTGCTTTTCCTTTTTCAGTTTTGATGAAATAGGTCTGGACATTTCTAGATGTACTTGAATCACTGCTTATTAGTAGGTCATAAAGGATATCAAGATGAAATTTTTTTTGCACATCATGTGATAGTTTAAAGTACCCATCATTGTTTTTCTTGATACCAAGATGCTCTAAATCACGATGTACGGTAGATTGGCTTGTTTTAATCCCTTGTTTCTGCAATTCAAGAACAATGTCCTCGTGAGTTCGTAAATCCATTTCCCCTAACAAAAGGTGAATAGCTTGATGACGTTTTTTCTTTTCCAATAAGCGTTCATTGTTATTTGAATGAATATTAGCTTCCATGATATTTCCCCCTAAAAGTCGGTTGTTCACAAATTTGTCACATTTACGGTAATTGTGCATTTTTTATTAGTCTCCTATTGCTTTTGAATGAATAAAGCTCCATACGATAGATGACTAATGGTATTTGTCTGAAATATAACTTGTTCCACAACAATAATGAATAAAAATATGAATAATTATATTCTATATGAATAACAAGGTTTAATCAACTCCGTTTAAATCAGCATTTTTACCTTCACAAGTATGAATAAAATGGGTTATATTCATTTTGCAAGCGAAATTGATTGGAGGAATGAAAAATGCTTCGTTACAAAAATAACTTTCAAATTGCTGTTGCAGGCTTAACTGGCGTTCGTAGTGACCACTATGATGGAATCAATGCAATTTACCGATTACCAGCATGTGTGAAAATTCCTGAAGGAACTTGCGGGGATGGGTTAGAACGACTGCTACAAAAACTTGTGAAAGACCTTTCTAATTTGAGTGTACGTCCTAACCGCATCTTTATTCATGATGACTTGATTGAAATCGACTGGTATACGAAAGGTTATCAGATGGTCATGAACCGAGGACAGTATGTAGGACTGCTACTTGAATTTGCTGAGTTTTTGAACAAGGCACCAATACAAAACCTATTAATACAGGATGGATACTTTGGTGATGACCCAGAGGATTCAGTTAGAAGTGTCAGTAATGATATGGTCAATTTTTTCCCAGAATTCAACTCAAGTTGCTTTGGCTTAAGAGATAACGAGTCTATTGAAATTATTAATTGTAACTAAATGAAAATAGGGAGGTTGCATAATGGCTCTCAAAAAGGTAAGACGTCCAGTAATAAATAAACCAAGTGAAGATAACAACAAAGAACTAGAACAAGAAGCAAACAAAAACGGAAGGGAAGAACTTTCTATGAACCAACATAACACTAATAGTAACGAAAATATGAATGAACGACTCTCTGAAACACTTTCAAACACTATCCAAGGTAGTCCTGCTATGGAAAGAATCATCTCATTTGGTGATGATTCTGTTTCAATGCAGCGGACGGCAAAAGTTCCTGAAGGCATATATGATTACAACATTGATGAAATTAACGTTCGTGAAAATGTACAAACCCAATACGGTTTGAAAGACCAGTATGTGATTACATTTTCCCTTTATAGTGAAGTTACCGAACAAGTTACAAAGTTATCACTACCTTACAATATTTCATCCAATCAACAATCCGCTCTTATGATGTTTCTTGGAGCCTTTAAAGAAGTATTCAAAGGGCAAAGAATAACGATGGGACATTTGATTGGAATGACTGGACAAGCAAGAATCCATCATGTGGTTTCAGAAGCTGGGAATGTCTTTGAAAAGATTGAAATTTTGAATGTTGAAAACCCTAATACATAATAATGGGAGGGATAATTCCCTCCTGTTATAAAGGAGCCGATATTAATGAAACAGAGAAAAGAAGTTATACAGAAGGTCACATCACCCTACCTCTCCCCTTATAAAGTTCGCAAAGTGAGATTGCTTGAAGGAAGTGAAAGAACTAGAAAACTACTAGAAGGCATTCATACGAAAGAGCAACTTTCGATGTTAGTAACGGCTTTGGGTATGATTGTTGGTTCAGAAAGCCTTCAGTATTTTAAGGCATTACTTTATGGTCTTAACCATACTCCTCACTATGAATCTGCAAAGATATTTGAATCAGCTGAACAAATTGTGGAAGCAATGATTCCTGATGAACTGTTGGAGGAACTGCAACAGTTGATAAATATTAGCAAAGCGGAAGAACATGGCTTTATTTACGATGAAAAAAAGAATAGCTATTCCTTCAATGCGAATGTTTTTGCTAAGCACTTCATTAGCCGTTGTCATATTCGTTCTACAAAGGATGGACGACTATTCCTTTACCATAGTAAAGGTGTTTATGAAGAACCGACAGAGGTGGAATTAGGTAAAGTGATTCGAACTCTGATGCATGAAGGGCGTTGGAGTAGTTGGAATAGTAAGTCAGAAGCAGAAGTAGTTAAGGCATTGTTGCGAGAATCAGACACAGTTGATGAGATGAACACTATGCGAAACTTCATCAATCTAAAAAATGGGATGTTGAGTTTGGATAGATTTGAGCTCCTTCCCCACCATCCAAGCTATTTATCAACGGTGCAATTGCCAATTGACTACGACCCAGAAGCTGTTGCTCCAACTTTTATGCAATTTATAAGGGAAATTACAATAGATGACGAAGAACTCATTCGGGTTCATCAAGAAATTTTAGGCTATCTCTTATCGGCTGAAACAAAAGCGGAAAAGGCATTCTTTTTTTACGGTAGCGGTGCAAACGGCAAGAGTGTTCTTACCGCCATCATTACCCAATTGGTAGGAAAAGAGAATATGAGTAGTATACCGTTGACTGAATTCGGTCAACAGTTTGGGCTTGAAGGTTTAATCAATAAAACAGTAAATATTGCTGCTGAAAATGAATTGGGTGGAAAAGCGTTAAAGACAGAAAACTTTAAAGCTATAGTTAGTGGTGACACGATTACCATTAATATCAAATACCACCCCGCTATAAGCTATAAACCACATTGTAAACTCGTCTTTGTCGTCAATGCCTTACCCGATTCAATGGATGTAACGAATGGCTTTTTTAGAAAGCTAATCATTGTACCATTTAATCGGACATTCAAGCCGAATGAACGAAACGTAAATCTTTTACAAGAATTATTAAAAGAACTTCCTGGGATTTTGAACTGGGCGATTAAAGGGCTAAAACGGTTAAGGGAAAATAACTACCAATTTAGCCAGTGTAGAGTAATCGAAGAGTGTCATCGTACCTATTATGCCGAGCAGAATCCTGTAAGAGAATTTTTCCTCGAACATGTCGTTCTAAAGGAAGGAACTCGGACAAAACGGTCTGATTTTTACGATAAATATTTACGGTGGTTGAATATGCAAGGAATTGATGACAAAAGGACAAAGTCCAGACAAATCTTTTGGAAGTATTTCAAAGTCGTCCTTGAAAATGAATGCATTCCAATTGTAGAAAAGAAGGTCAAAGGAACGGTTTCCTTTGATGGAATGGAAATCGTAGGATTAGACAATCTCCAAGTACCAACAATGGACACGGAATTCATTCAGTTTTAGGGGGGCTAGGGGGGATGCAAAAACTAAAAATGGGTGGGAAAAGAATTGGAGAAAACTAATCAAATGAAAAGTTTTTATTTTATTCACCCCCCTCCCCCCCTTTTCTAAAGTCATAAGCAAAATAAAATATATATCATAAATCAGATGAGAGGGAAAACAGCATGAATATGGAAGAAACAGCAGAATACCAATATCAAACTCTAATAGATATTTTAGCGGAAATGGTAAAAAACTATATGACTACTAATCCAAAAAAGAATGGAGGAGTTGAAAATGCAAAATTATGCAATGAATCTAATCAACCAGCTTGACCAAAGTAATCAAGCTGGAACACAGAAACGAGCTTCTATATATGCTCGTGTTTCTACAGTAGAGCAGGCTGAGGAAGGTTACAGTATTGATGAGCAGATAAACGTCATACGACAATGGTGTGAGCGAGAGGGATACGTTGTCTATAAAGAATACGTTGACCGAGGAATAAGCGGTAAAAACATTAAAGGTAGACCAGCTATTCAAGAACTTCTTCATGATGCAAATCAAAAATGTTTTGATGTTGTATTAGTGTGGAAAATGAATCGACTTTCAAGAAAAAGTGTTGACCTTCTCACAATTGTAGAAAAATTACAGAATAAAGGGATTGGCTTTCGTTCCTATACAGAACGATATGAAACGGAAACTCCATCAGGAAGATTACAATTTCAAATGATGGCTGCAATTGCCGAATTTGAACGTGCTAATATTGCTGAAAATGTCAAAATGGGTATGTTAGCACGAGCCCGAGAAGGTTCGTGGAATGGTGGACAAGTCCTTGGTTATGATGTAGTGAGTATTCCTAGTGATAATAGGAAAAGAAAAATATCCAAGCTAGTTATAAACGAGAAAGAAGCCCAAACAGTTAGACGGATATTTGAGCTTTATACAGGAGGACACGGATACAAAGCAATAGCAAATAAGGTTAATAAAGAAGGGCATCGCAGCAAAAAGGGAAACTCATTTTCTATTAATGCGATTAGGACTATAC
Source organism: Bacillus sp. AFS040349 (assembly GCF_002577655.1). Lineage (NCBI taxonomy): Bacteria > Bacillati > Bacillota > Bacilli > Caryophanales > Bacillaceae > Bacillus > Bacillus sp. AFS040349. The sequence goes on from NZ_NUMC01000019.1 coordinate 6,084, forward strand.
TTACAAATCCTATTTATGTAGGCTTCATTAGATATAACGTAAGACAAGATTGGAGTGAAAAAAGAAGAAACAATATCAATCCCAATCCTGTAATTGAAAAAGGGCAGCATGAGCCAATCATATCAGAAGAAACATGGGAAAAGTCACAAGCAATACTAAAGAGTAGGAGTAAAACGCCTAATCGTGTTCACAGCGGAGAATATCCCCTAACTGGTGTAATGAAATGTCCAGCATGTGGAGCAGGCATGGTCTTGGGAAGAACTACTAATAGAAATAAGGATGGTAGTAAACGTATCCTCGAGTATTATGTTTGTGGTGCATGGAAAAACAAAGGAACAGCGGTTTGTCGCTCTAATGGAATTAGAACTGAGTATGCCGATAAGTATGTGTTAAACAAAATTAGCGGACTAGCAACCAGTGACCAACTGATTAAAGATATAGTTGCAAGAATTAACGGTGGACTGAAGGAGAAAACGTCTCCATTGCAAAAAGAATATGGAGTATTAAAAAAATCCCTAAGTGAAATCCAATCTAAAAAGGATAAAGTTCTTGGGTTATATGAAGATGGTGTAATAGAAAAGGTTGATTTAGTTGAAAGGCTTGAGAAGTTAAATGAAGAAAAAAGGCTAATGCAAGAGCGATTGTCACCTTTAGAGCTGCAGCTATCAGGGCAAAATTATATAAACGTTGATTACGGATTGGTTAAGGAGGTGATGTCTAACTTTGTATCAAACTATAGAAATACAATATCAACCGAGCAAAAGAAACGATTATTGCACTTACTCATACGAGAAATCAAAATTGGAGAAAGTCGAGAAATCCATTCAATTCAAATCCAACTTAATAATGAAGTGGTTCGGCACTTCACAAAAAAAGGAGAAGAGAAATCGTCTAATGAAGATGATTTCTCTTCTCCTTTTTCTATTTTAATCGACTTATAGAAAGGAACGAACAAGATATGAGCGTTATTAACGTATTTAGGAACTACATGGAGGAGCACCACCCACATCTAGCTTGGAAAGATTGGAAAGTAGATGTTAGGGTCTTATTGGCGGATGATATAAAGAACGAGGAGCTTAAGGCTAGTATTCCAAATGAAATTAAGGGGGAACTAACATGTTGGGTATTCTTCTATGATGGCGGTGCATCGAATGTTGTTTACTTGTTACAGGATAAACAGGGTTTACAGGACATTGGAATAGGTCTCTTAAAAGATGGTGTACTTGTAAAGCCTATTAGCTTTGTGTGAAGAACTGGAAGATGCAAATAAAGCACGACTGAAAATGATAACAAGTCGGAGAGGTTGGCTCTAAAAGAGTTGTCGTCTCTTTTTTCGTGCGTGATTTTACGGTAAAGGAGGTGAATTAATGTCACCGATTAATTTATTTAAAGCAGGAGTTATGTTTGGATTAACTATTTATGCATTAGCTAAAAAACGGGTTTAATGATGAAAAATTGCGAGCTTAAAGGATTTAAAGAATAAGGGATTAAAAGCCTGGAAGAAGGTGATTATATTGCCATATTTCTTATTAGGAACTGTGGTTGGAATTGTAGTCTGTATAGTAACAGAACATACCAAAAAATAATTGGAGGTCTTTGATATGAAAAAAATCCAGCAGTTAAAGGAATTATTAGCACTAAAGCAGGAATTGCAAAGGGATTTAATGCAGTATTTAGAGGAGGAATTTTCCGGTCTTTATGAATATCTTAACAATGGTGAAAAACTAGAGGACTTCATACTACCTGATTATCAAAATATGGTAATATTGGAGGAGGATGAAGAGATTAATAAAATTTTGAGTCGTACTTTAGACGTAGAGTTTGTAGAAGAGGTCGAGCTAAACAGCGTTACTGTCATCAGAATTGGTTTAAATTGCGAAGAAGATATACAACTGAACTATGCGATAAAAAGTTATTAATATAATGGTATAAATGAAGATTAAGGGGGAATTTTAATGCCAATTAGCTTCTTAGACAAGAATTTTGGAAGTGCGTTTTTCTCATTATTAGATTCAACTAAGAAACAGATTAGACTTATTTCTCCATTTATTGGTTATAAAACAGCGTTAGCCTTAGTTAACTTTATTGAGCAGACTGAAGATGAACTAGACTGTGTATTAATTACACGCTTTGATAGAGAGGATTTCATAAAAGGAGTTAGCAGCATTGCGGGTTTAGAGTGTCTTAAAAAGGCTGGTGTAAAAATGTATGCACTGCAAGGTCTTCATACCAAGCTTTATATATTTGACAGTGAGTCTGTAATAATGGGGTCTGCTAATTTCACCTTCAATGGTTTCTATAAAAATCATGAGTTTGGTATTTTCATGGAAGATGAGCCTGAGTTTTCAAAGGAGTGTAATAATTATTTTGAAGGTTTACTTAATGACATTAAGAATGATGATGATTGGGAGATAACCCTAGACCGTATTGCCAAAGAAAAACCTTATTGTGATGATGCTGTTACAGGGAGAGCCCACTCACAAAAGAAGCCTAGAAAAAATGAGTCGCCAGTTATAATACAGCCAAACCAAGTTAAGTGGGGGGCAAAACTCGATTTAAATGAAAATTCTCCATCAGATATTAAAGACGAAAAGGATATTTTAGAGGAAATTCTAAAGGAAGAAGATGAAAAGCAAATTCGAAAAAGAAACACTGGAATATGGCTGAAGTTTGAAGGCAATAGTGAGAACCGTATTCCTAACCAACTAACCTATTTTGAAAGAAGGAAAAAAGAACATAGGAAACGTACATTCTTTCCAAAACCACCTTCCGGAATAAAAGAGGGTCAATTATTGTTTATGACCATGGTAAGTACAGATAAAGAGGATAAAGGAACTCCAATAATTGTAGGATATGCAATAACTTCCGGCTTTAAAGAGAATAATGTAATCAACGATAAGATTTCATCTAATGCTGATAGAAATAGGTATCCGTATTATGTTGAACTGTTAAGTGGAAAATTTCTAAAAGCTCCTATAAAAAATGGAATCACTTTAAGGGAGTTAGCACGTGAGCTTCAGGGAAATCTTTACCCTAATCCCAAGTCTAACTTTAGTGAAATTATTTATACTCATAGACAGAAGTCACATTTACAGATTACAGAAATAGCCCATGATTTTATCATGCAACAGCTAGACTCATTATTTAGCGAACATGGATATGAAGAACTTTAAATCTAAATCAAAAAGAGGTCTTTACGTTGAGAGAAGTTACTGATGTTTACCATCTTATGAAAGAGTTAGAAAGAAGGAGTAAAATAATTAGAAGTGCCAGAATCGAGGCTTCAAAAAGGTATAAGGAAGATGATAACTTTTACCGATTTATAACAATTTTTTACTCAATTATTGTTACGGTCATTTCAATTAGATTTGCATTTGGTCTGGACACTTTGGAGACCAGTGGCAATCAAAAACTCTCAATATTACTTTTAGTGATGTCAGTTTTTGTTACTTTATTCACTATGTACGTATCGATTAAAAATGCGGGGGAAAAAGTAGGGAGATTTCAATCTAACTATATGGAGTTGACAAGGTTACTTGCAGATATACAACTTGCAAATACTTCCTATAAAAAAGACAGTGACGAAGAATTAGAAATAGTTAATGAGGATTATAGAAAGTTCTCAAACAGGTACGCTTCTCTACTTACTCAATCCGATAACCATGATGATATTGACTACTGGAGGGCAGTTAAAAGGGAAGAGGAAGAAAATGCATTAAAAGTTAAGATGGCAGATGAAAAGATAAAAGTTTATAAACGATGGAAGTATTTAAAAAGAACAGTTGCGTTTTTATCAGTACCTTTACTTTTAACAATATTATTTCTCATGGAATTCCTATTAAGTTCAATTTGGTAAATGAAAATAAAGGATAAAACCTCATTTAGATGCGTTACGGTGAACCGTATCATAAGTAAATGAGGTTCATAAATAATTTCATTCTAGCGTTAATAAAACCAACATTTTTAAAAATGGGAAGTTGAAACCCACAGCATCCATTACGATAGAAAAATTTATCAAGAACCAGGCACTACAAAAAATTTTCATCATATATAGTTGATATCCGTTCGGATTTGATGAGGAGGATATCATTCATGCAACCTATTTTACCTATGGAAAAATATTTTGGTCAGTTTGAACTGGTGCATGCTTTTTATGGGGCTATGCCTACAGGTGTCAGCGTTTCCGAAACCGGTCGTATTTTTGTCTGCTTTCCGAAATGGGGAGACGACGTTCAATTTACTGTGGCGGAAATTGTTGAGGGTGAATTGCAGCCTTATCCCAATTTAGAAATAAATTTGATTAATTATGGTAATATTACAATGTCTTTCGTAAGTGTCCAAAGTATCGTTGCTGATGGAAGAGGAACACTTTGGGTACTAGATACAGGGGCACCAAATTTTTCTGTACCTATTAAAGGGGGAGCAAAATTAGTTGCTGTTGATTTAAGCACGAATACAATAAGGAGAGTATATACCTTTACAGAAGATGTTGTCTTGCCAACAACTTATCTGAATGATGTCCGTTTGGATTTTCGGGTTGGAAGAGCAGGATATGCATATATAACGGATTCTTCTACCAGAGGGCCAGGGGCTATTATCGTCGTAGATTTAGAAAATGGGAACGCGTTTAGACGGTTAAATGGGGCAATATCAACTTCACCTGATCCCTATTTTTTACCGAAAGTAGAAGGTGAAATTTTGATGAATCGAAACCCGGACGGCTCGACTTTCCCATTTAGATTGGCTTCCGATAGTTTAGCGATTTCTCCTGATGGAAAGGTTTTATTTTATGCTCCTCTAACCAGCCGTCAACTGTTCTCAATCTCAACAGAAGCCCTAAGAGACAGACAGATACAGGACATGAATTTATCCCAATATGTGCAGTATTGGGGGGAAAAAGGTGCGTCTGATGGAATGATTACCGGCGCAAAAGGAACCGTTTATGCGGGAGACTATGAAAACAACAGTATCCGGAAGATATTGCCGAATGGCGCAATGGAAACCATTGCACATGACCCGAGAATTTTATGGCCGGATACTTTTTCGATTGGCCCCGATCAATACTTATATGTCATTGTGAATCAATTACATCGGCAGGCGAGATTTCATTATGGAAGAGACCTGCGGGAAAAACCATATAGTTTACTTCGTATGAGAATTGATGAATTCCCTGCTCCTACCTTTTCATAATAATGTTAAAAGAAGGTAGCTATCTCTCATCAGATAAAGGATAGAAAAACAATTCTTGAAAGGCTTTTGACTAATCCTATATATAGCCGTGATAACATTCTATGAAATGAAAACGTATCAGAGTAGCCTTAAACATCTGATACTTTTTTGTTAATTGTTGATATGACAGCATTTTTACCATTAATATCCGTTGCCAGTATCGTTGATGTGATCACTGATAGCAGTATGTACATATATGCTTCAACAATCTCCTTTTAATAAAATCATATACATTCTGGCATGTACTAATAGCGCTGATTTAATGTAATTAGTTAAGTTAGAAAATCTTAAAATACCTTCCATTAAAAGTAGTGACTAACCACACACAAGCCATGTGGAGTGCATTTCACAGTTAGTTTTAAAAAATGATTGAGGGGGATTATAACCCCTCAACCTGTGCAAACTTGTAGTAAATCTTAACATCTTTGTTTTCGGTTACTTCGATTTTATCAACGAAACGTAGTAACATCTCGGATGTTAACTTGTTGAACTGTAAAAACCCTTTGAGTTGTTCTATGATGGCAGAGATTTTACTTGTTTCTTGACTTTCTGCCATCTCCTTTTTTATCTCTATTTTTTCTAATTCTAGTTGTTGCAGCTTTTCCTGTACCATACTTACAAAGTCATCATAATCCTGTTTAGATATATCCTCGCTAATAAACTTTTGTAAGGCATTCCGCTTTAGTTCCACTTGTTTCTGAACTTGTTTTTCAATAGACTCTAGTCTAGACTCGTTCTTTTTTGCGGTAGCCTTGACCTTTTTTTCAATCTTATTTTCTAGGTTCGGATGGTCTAAACTATTAGACATGTTTTTGAGGTCATCAAGGATTATTTCAGTTAGTTCTAGTTCCTTAACTGCATGGTTAGTACATGCTTTATTACCATGCTTGGCATAAGTACCACAAATATAACCTTTACGGTTGGCACGATACCACATTCCGTTACCACATTCAGAGCAGTAAGCGATATTAGTGAAAAGGTGCTTTTTCTTTCTAGTACCGCCCCGACCTCTTTTAGCTTTTTGAACAAGTAACTTTTGTACTTGTTCAAACATATCTCTTGAAATGATAGGCTCGTGAGCGTCAGAAATGGTTATCCATTCGCTTTGGTCGTTTACTTTACGTGTCTTATTAGTCACGTTCATAGTGGTTTCCCTGCCCTGTACAAGGTCTCCTACATAGTGGGGGTTCTTTAATATTTTCTTAACAGTAGAACCTTGCCAATATAGACCTGCATTAGCTTTCTCTATTAGTTTGGAAGGTGTCGGAATATCTCTATTTGTGAGATACCTTGCTATTTTGTCATGCCCCCAACCTTCTAAATACTTGTCAAAGATGTCACGTACAATATCTACAGTGTAGTCATCTCTAAGAAGTAACTTATTCTTATGAAGGATGTAACCATATGGGGCAATACTCCCCATGAATTTTCCACTCTTGTATTTCATTCGATAAACAGACTTTATACGGTCACTAATTCGTTGACTTTCACTTTCATAAATCCAAGCATAAAGTCCGAACATTGCTTGTTTTGAGTAGTCTTGTGTATCAACTTTCCCATCTAAAGTGATTAAGCGAACTCCTTTAGTGTCGGCAACTCGCTTTAGTTGATAAAGTAACTCTACATTACGACCTAATCTACTTAATTCCTTTGCTACAATGACATCAAATTCCCTGTTTTCAGCGTCTTGTATGAGTCTTTTTAACCCCTCACGATTGTCAGTAGTTCCTGTTTGAATATCCGTGTAGAAGTCATATAGGTCATGTTGATTTTCAGTAATATAGTCTAAAATCATATGCCTTTGGTTTTCAGGTGACTCTTTTTGACCCTCATTGTTAGTTGAAACACGAATGTATCCCGCTATTTTCATTATTGTCGCCCTCCATTATTAATGGCGACTATATCTACTTGTCTATCATTGTAAGCGGCAGCCACCAGTTTTTCAATTTCTTTTTCTAATTGGCTAATGATTAAAGATTTAAAGTCTTGTGTCCCTTTATACACTCTTTGAATGTTCATTGTTATCTCTCCTTTCGCCCTAGCAATCGTTCTATGGGTTGAAAGAGTTGCGATAAATTTTTTTAATGCATTATAATTTTAATAACAATCTATTGAGGTGATTATATTGAGAAGTAAGAAAGAAATGATGGACTTAGGAATGAATTTTGCTCTTAATTGTGAAAAAATTAGACTCTTTACTCTTGAGGGTTCACTAACAAATACAAATATTCCGAAGGACGAATTTCAAGATTATGATTTTAGTTATTTTGTTACAGATATGGATTATTTCAAAAAAAGTGACGATTGGTTAAGTTCTTTTGGTGAAAGGATAATTATGCAAAAACCAGAAGCAATGGAATTGTATCCTCCAGAACTAGGTAATTGGTACTCGTATCTAATGATTTTTGAAGACGGTACGAAAATTGACCTAACACTTATTCCACTTAATGAATATGAAGACTATTTCAAAAATAGCGATGGACTAGTTGAAGTGTTATTGGATAAAGATAATCTAATTCAAAATTCAGTTATTCCGACAGATAGCATGTACCACATTCAAAAACCAAGCGAACAATCATTTGATGACTGTTGTAATGAGTTTTGGATGACATCTACATATGTTGTAAAAGGTCTTGCGAGAAGGGAAATTCTCTTTGCTATTGATATCATGAATAATGCATTTCGTCCAAGTTTGCACACCATGTTGCGTTGGAAAGTTGGAATGGAAACAGGTTTTTCTTTAAGCATAGGAAAATCTGATAAGTTCTTGAAAGAATATATTTCTGAAGACATGTGGAATAAAGTTTTATCTACTTACGATATGGGCTCTTATAAAAAAATGTGGGAAGCACTTAATACTAGTATTGAATTATTTAGAGAAACATCCCACTTTATTGCAGAAACATTTGGTTTTAAATATCCTAATTATGATGAAAAAGTGAGCATGTACATAGAAAGTATACGTAAAAAATATACTCAATTTTAATTGGTGCACTTCCCCTCCGCTACGCTACGGTCAAGGTGCACAGGTCACTCACTACGTTCGTGCCCTAATTATTTTATCTATATGAAAAATAAAATAGTCTTTATTATTAGGGGAGCGGAGCGACCCTGTTAATTATTGGTGTGTATCCACGTAGCAAAGCGGAGGGATACACACAAGTTTAACCTATTACCTTTATCCTTCTAAGAATTAAGAGTCTATGTTAAAAAGAAAAACCTAGAACCCCTTGTGGCTCTAGGTCAAATAAACGTTTTTACATAGTTTAATAGGGGCGGTTTTTCCTGTATAGAATGCCTAATACAGTCGGTTTTCCTCGTACGTACAGAACCCTGTTTTATAGGGTTATTCATTTTTAAAATGTTCCTCAAACATTCCCCTTAAACAGCTTGTATAGTCGTCCTGTCCGTCACTATCCTTTCTATACATTAGGTCAGGATGTACATAATACATTAAACTACCACGACTTTCAGTAGTCATAATCAACCCTTCTTTTGCCAGGCTCTTTACAATTTTAGTAAGTTCATCAGGGTCGTGGTTAATAGCTTTAGCTAAATCACTTCTGTTCATTTTCCTGATGACACTAAAGTCCTCTTCGTTAGGGTTATGACAAAGAAAGCATTTTTCAAAGTGGAAATAGGGCAAAATCTTATAAAGAAAACCTAATTGATTTAGTGGTAACCTATCAACAATCGTACTTAACCGCCCTTTAAGTAGCTTTGTAAAGGGCTTATTTAATAGTTTACCCATACAATGGAAGTTTTCATTAATGTAAAAGACTTTGGAACGTCCTTCTTTTATTGGAATTAGTATAGAAAGGTATTCAAGCCTTTTTACTATTTGTTTTGTCTGCGTTGCTCCCCTACCTAGTATTGTTTGTAGGTCTTTTTGATTTAAGAGTTTACCTTCTCTAGATAGCTTTCCTTTCCCATTTTGCTTTAAATAGTGAAGAAGTTTCATAACCGCTCCACCTTCGATTAATGATAGATGTTGCGTAACCTCTTTGATAGGGTCAAGATAACATGCTACAAAAGGAATAACTTTATTATTCCTATAAGCGGTTTTTCTTTGTCTTTCCTCCCTTTCCCTTTTACCTTCTTCTGTCAAATAAGTCGCTACGTTAACCGTCTCACCTGTAATTGTGTTTATCATTGGAATACTCATTTCAAAAACCTCCTGTGATTGTCGAAGTCCTTTTAGTAATCGTTGCATGAGTCCTAGTTGTTGCATAAAAAAACCCACCGAAAGGGTGGGAGATTAGATTTCTATACCATCAGGTAAAGCGTCCATTATATCCTCATCTGTATAGCCTTTATCTTTCAGGTAATCTACTAAAGAACTGATTAGAACTAAATAAGGATAGCCTGAATATCTCCTATCCTCATATGGTTTAGAAATGGCGGTCAGTTGTTGTAGTTGTATCTTTGTCTTAACCCCCTCGACAGTGAAAACAATCCTAAACTTCTCAAGAACTCTCGCAGCTTGTTCAAGGGTAAGAGTATGAGATAAATTTTTTATAGTCATTTAACCTCACCACCTTTTAAAAAGTTCTCTAGTTCTTCCTGAACAACTCTGATAGACCCACCAACTTTTTTAGTTGGAATTTCTCCGCTTTTAGCAAGTGCATAGACTTTACATTTTGATAGTTTGAGTAGTTCAGCGACTTCGCTTACGGTTAGAATTTTCATAATAATTCACCTTCCTAGTTTTATTTCTTCAATATCAATATAAGAAAGAAATAAAAAAATCTAACAAAGTACGTAAAACGGAATATATTTTCCTAATTCTGATAAAATTAGCCTTGATAAGGTCAGTTGTACGTCATAAGAAAATATATTTTAGGCGTTGGGGCAGGGCGAATGTAGGTATTTTATAAAGAAGAATGAAGGTATCTAAGCATATTTCTTTATAGATACTAGCGGAACAAAAAAGGATAGTTGGAAAAAAATGAATAGAAGAGAAAAGGGACACCTATTTTAAAGGTTTTAACTGAGATAGTGAGGGGATGACGTACAGAACAAGTTTGTAAAAATTTGGTGCGGAGGGAACAAGGGTTACGGTTATTGATTAGAAAATAACCAATTCATTCGGTAGTGGGTATGGTTATAAAGGTGAGTTTGATGTCTTTTAGTTCTAAAATTAAATGGAGCGGTTCATGTTTACCGCCCCACAGGTTAAGTAGTATAGTCACCAATATTGTTTTTTTTGTCTGTTAAAAGTACACAACACACATTGAATGTGTGGCTAACCCATTACGAGTATAGATAGAAAAGGGTACCCCAGATTTTACTGAGGTACCCTTAATCTGTATTTTTAGAATACTTTTGTAGTCCAATCCTCACAATTCCAAATATCAGTCGCAATTTCACGATAGAAATCAGGTTCGTGTGATACCATTAAGATACTTCCGCGATATTCCTTTAGAGCACGCTTCAATTCTTCTTTTGCATCTACATCTAAGTGATTGGTAGGTTCATCTAGAATTAATAAATTCGTTTCTGTGTTAAGAATTTTACACAATCTAACTTTGGCTTTTTCGCCACCTGAAAGGACTTCGACTTTACTTTCAATATGTTTCGTTGTTAATCCACATTTTGCAAGAGCAGCACGGACTTCAGCCTGATTCATGCTTGGGAACGTGCTCCAAATTTCTTCAATACAAGTGTTGTAGTTAGATTGTTTAACTTCCTGCTCGAAGTACCCGATATGTTGATGCTCACCGCGTTCCACTTCACCCGAAATCGGATTTATCAACCCAAGAATACTTTTTAACAGGGTAGACTTCCCGATACCGTTTGCACCAACGAAAGCAATTTTTTGCCCGCGTTCCATTTTCAGATTTAGAGGACGAGAAAGTGGTTCATTGTAACCAATAACAAGATCTTTAGTCTCGAAAATCCAGCGACTAGCTGTGCGAGCTTCTTTGAAATGAAACTCAGGTTTTGGTTTCTCTTTCCCCAATTCAATAACTTCCATTTTGTCGAGCTTCTTTTGACGAGACATCGCCATATTACGAGTCGCAACACTTGCCTTGTTACGAGCAACGAAATCCTTTAAATCAGCAATTTCTTGTTGTTGACGCTTGTAAGCAGACTCTAGCTGTTGCTTTTTCATTTCATATATTTTCAAGAAGTTATCATAGTCACCAACATAGCGGTTCAACTCTTGATTTTCCATGTGATAGATCAAGTTAACAACATTGTTCAAGAATGGAATATCATGTGAAATTAAGATAAATGCATTCTCATATTCCTGTAAATATCGCTTTAACCATTCGATATGCTGTTCATCCAAATAGTTCGTAGGCTCGTCTAGTAATAGGATTTCAGGTTTTTCTAACAAGAGCTTAGCTAGCAAAACTTTCGTACGTTGCCCACCGCTAAGATCATTTACATCTCGATCAAGTCCAACATCGTCTAATCCCAGACCACGAGCAACTTCCTCAACTTTTGAATTGATTTGATAGAAATCATTACTATCTAACGTTTCTTGTAGCTCTCCAACTTCTGCAAGTAATGCATCGATATCTGCACCTTCTTCACCCATTTTTGCATAAAGTGCATTAATCTCTGATTCAGCATCAAAAAGATATTGAAAAGCAGTACTTAAAGCATCACGCATTGTAGTGCCTTTTTGAAGTACAGCATGCTGATCTAAATAACCAACACGAACTTTTCGTGACCACTCCACTTTCCCTTCGTCGGGTTGCAACTTCCCAGTAACAATGTTCATGAAGGTAGATTTACCCTCACCATTAGCACCAACTAGTCCAACGTGTTCGCCTTTTAAAAGTCGAAAAGACACATCATTAAAAATTGCACGATCACCGAAACCATGACTTAACTTTTGTACATTTAATACGCTCATTTTTTTAACCCCTTATCTAATATCACATGTGGATATCTTACTAAATTCTGACTAGATTTTCTATCATGAATTTATTACAACTTGCAAAATGTAATTCGATTTTCGCTTGAAATTGAAGTTAATCCCTTCTTAAATGAGGGTATTGAATGAAAGTTGCTTGAGCTCTAAACTTAGATTTTAAATAAACATGCAGGACTTATCAACACCCCATTTATTTCCTTGGAAAGCAAAGAGATGGTACCACTGCTTCCTTTCCAAATTGGGAACTTACAAGGATGTTCGTTATGAGGGAGTAGGTCTGGCTTTGGATATAGAGTTTGAGGAGAATAATTGTGTCTTACCGTTTTTTACGATCTTTTTTAAAAATAAAGCCTTAACAAATGCAGAAGTATCTACCATAAGTAAATTAACTTTAATTGAGAAATATAAGATAAAACAATTGACAAATTTAGGGAACCTTTTAAACTATAATTGACTCTATCCTCAGATTCTTCTGCAATAAAATCTTCTATACTTCCTGTTAAAGTTATCATTATAATTTTTAACACACTTATATTTTCTTCTAAATTACATTTCTTATTTTTCACTTCACATTTATACCAGCTAATTTTTAAAATACTTAAATATATAAAGGAGATGATTGTTTCGTGGCATCAAATATGTATGCTGTTAAATGCTTATGTTGTGGACGTTCTGCATTTGAAGATTTTTATTACAAAACTGATGAGCAGTATACTTTTTGTATGAGATGCAGATATTATTATGCTAAAACAATTAAAAAGTCAACGATGGACACTATTGAATACAAGGAAGAGAAAAGCGGAGGACATGGAATATTTATACTAGAAAATAAAGACGGAAGTCGGGAAAAAGTATCTTTGAACCGTAGTCTCACAAATGAACAATTAAAAGAGTTAAAGAATGCTCTCAGGGGAGAGAATGTTAACGGGAAAAAGAGTTACTTAGTTACTTACGAAAACGGAATATTTACCATACTATTCGGGAACCCGCCTGAAAATTTCTATTTGTCGTTTGAAGAATATTGTGAAAAGATGTTTGCGAAGTATGGGGCTTCTGACTATGACTTTATGATTCCGATTGAGGAATAGCATTAGTCTTTGAAGATAATTTGAAGAAGAGTTGAGGATGGAGGATTTATTGGGTAGGAGGAAGGATGCATTGGGATTTGAAGAAGATTATCAGGTCTTTATGAATGCTCACTTGCAAGCAAGAAACGGAGAAAGATTACGACGATTACAAGAAGGCCACAACCAAGCTGAAAAATTGTTTTTGGAACAAGTGTGGTGGCCCTCATTTTATCATTTTCAATAGCTACATCCAGAGTATGAGGTTAATGATTTCAAGGAAGACAATAGATATTTGGATTTTGCTTATATTCGTCCAGCCATCCGGATTTGTTTCGAGGTCGACGGGTATGGCCCTCACTTAAGGAATATAAGCAGATGGAAATTTTCTGACAATCTAGAACGTCAAAATCAGTTGGTGATTGACGGATGGACCGTGATCCGCTTTTCTTATGACCAAGTTAAAGAGAAACCACGACGATGTCAGCAGGTTATTCAGCAAGTGGTTGGCCGTTGGCTAGGTGAAGATCTGGACCAGATCTCTCTGTCCTTTGTTGAGAAGGAAGTACTACGGTTTGCCATTCGAAAAGGAGAAGCCATTTTCCCAATAGAATTGCAGAATCATTTGAAGCTAAGTGACAAGACGGTAAAAAAAGTCCTTTCTCAACTAGTCGATAAAAAGGTGCTGATTCCCGCATCTGGAGTTACAAGGGTTCGTTCTTATAGGTTGGGGAATCAAGTTAAGCACCTGATTTAATAACAGACGGAAAAATTCCGCTTAAATTGCTATTTATATGAAAAATAGCTTAAATAGACGGAGATACTCCGATTATTAACCCAAAATGTATGAAAATAGCGAATTTTAGTTTGAATAAACGGGAAATTTCCCCTTATATTCTTCAAAACAAGCTCATTGCTTGATTTAACCGGAGAATTTCCGCTTATTTTACTTATTTTTATTACTAACTACAACAAAAAGGTTGCGGACAACCCCTCATAAAGGACTATCCGCAACCTATAAAGAACATCGCTACAACTCTTTAACTAAAAGTCAATTCCTTATTAGCTATATTTTTCACATGATGCCGCCCAATCGGCACCACCGAAGGAGAACCAGAAACCGGATCCTCCACAACAGTACAATGTAACCCAAAAATATCCTCAATCAATTCACTTGTAATAACCTCTTTTGGTGCACCCTCTGCAACTAGCTTTCCTTTATAAAGAGCAAAAATATGGTCTGCATATCGTGCGGACAGGTTGATATCATGAAGAACCATGACAATGGTTGTTCCGTATTTTTGGTTAAGGTCTGTTAGCAGGTCGAGAATTTCAACTTGATAGGTGATGTCTAAATAGGTTGTTGGTTCATCAAGAAACAGGATGTCTGTTTGTTGTGCTAGAGCCATGGCAATCCATACACGCTGCCTTTGACCACCTGAAAGTTCATCAATATGTCGATCTGCAAATTCAGTGATTTTCATCATTTCCATTGCTTCAGCAACAGCTTCATAGTCCTTTTTTGTCCAGCCCTTTAAAAATGACTGGTGTGGAAATCTACCTCGTCCAACTAAGTCTGAAACGGTTATTCCCTCAGGGACAATAGGGGATTGTGGAAGTAATCCTACTACACGGGCTAACTGTTTTGGTGGAATGCTATGAATTGATTTTCCACCTAAGGTAACTTGGCCGGAAGTAGGTTTAATCAGTCTAGCCATTGTTTTAAGAAGGGTAGATTTACCACAACCATTTGCACCGATAATAATGCTTATTTTATTGCTTGGAATGCTGATACTTACATCATGTAAAATCGTTTTATTATCGTATCCGGCAGTGATTCCTTCAGCTTGAAAAGCATGTGTTGGTTTCATTATAAATCTCCCTTTCGATTCATTCGGATTAGCAAGTAGATCAAGTATGGTGCTCCAAGTATGCCTGTAATCACACCAACAGGGTATCTAGCAACAAATGCGAATTGCCCTATAAGATCTGATGCTAAAACTAAAATGATGCCAACAAGACCTGCTGGGATCACACCTGAAAATCCAACACCAACTAGTCTTTTTGCGATAGGTCCAGAAAGGAACGCAATAAAAGCAATAGGTCCAGTTGTAGCGGTAGCTAACGAAATAATAAGCACCGAACTGATAATAAGGACAAATCGTGTCTTATTTGTATCCACTCCAAGTGAAGTAGCAGCTTGCTCCCCAAGTTCTAACATATCTAATCGTTTTCCGAACGCGATAATAATTGGGGCAAAGATAAGAACTGTGATCATAAGAGGATATAGTTCCTCCATTTTAGCTCCATTTAGACTACCACTTAGCCATCTCATTGCAGTTGGAAGATCATGCTGCTGACCAATCAGTAATAAGTAAGATACAACAGCATTTAGCATGGCTTGAATACCAATTCCTATTAATATTAATCTACCAATTGAAAAAGAAGTACCTTTTGATAAGAGAAAAATAACGATTACTGTAGCAAGTCCACCAATAATAGAAGCAATTGAAACAAAGGTATTACTTGCATGAAGAACAATGATACAAAAAACAGCTGCAGCACTTGAACCAGCTGTTATTCCGATCACATTAGGATTTGCTAGGGGATTACGAAGCATCGTTTGAAAAACATATCCAGCAACACCAAAAGCAAATCCAGCAAAAACACCTGCAACCATTCTTGGAAAACGAATTGTTCCTACTGCAAATGATGCACCTTTTACTTTCTCACCTAGTAGGACACTTATGACATCTGAAACAGGATAAATGGTGTTTCCTAGCATAAGCATTGTGCAGCAAAGTGCAAAGGCGATGAGTGCAAGTAAAGAAGTTACAAGGACAAAACGACGACGTCTTTTTATTCTACCTACCATAATAAGATTCATTGATTCATTCATCATAGTGCACGCATTTTCGCTTTCATAGTTATTAAGATTAAGATAGGAGCCCCAATAAATGCTGTAACAACACCAACTTCAAGCTCACCAGGACTTCCTAAAATTCGACCGAAAACATCTGATATTGTTAGGATAATGGCACCTGAAAGAGCAGACATTGGGATAACATATCGCAAATCAGGACCAATCAAAAGTCGAATCACATGTGTTGCTAATAAACCAATAAAGCCAATAGGACCTGCGAGTGCAGTTGCTACACCACACAATAGTACTCCACCAAAAGCAGCAATAAGCCTAAGTGTTCCTGTACGTACACCTAATCCAGTAGCAGCTTCATCACCTAATGCTAATGCATTTAGTGCTGGGGCAGTAAAGATGGCTATTAGGATTCCAACAATAAGAAAAGGAATAAAAAGAGAGATTGAGCTCCAATTTCCTGCGCCGACACTACCAACCTGCCAAAATCTAAACTGATCCATAACGTTTGAGCGAGGAATCATGATGGCCATTACAAGAGAGGATAATGCAGCACTTGTAGCAGCACCTGCTAAAACGAGTTTAAGGGGCGTGGCTCCGCCACTCCCCATTGAACCAATTCCGAATACAAAAATGGCAGTTAGAATTGCTCCTGCTAATGCAAGCCAAATATATTGACTAGCACTACTAATATTTAAAAAAGAAATTCCACATACGACGAATAGTGCTGCCCCTGTGTTAACTCCTAATATGCTAGGGTCTGCAATAGGATTACGAGTAACCGATTGCATAAGAGCACCAGAAACTCCTAATGCAGCACCACACATAAAACTAAATACGGTTCTAGCAATTCTTTGGCGAACAACATTTGCTCCATGCGAATCCACATCAGGATGGAATAAGCCGTCAATCAGCTCATTCCATCCAACTATGCGAGATCCAAAGGCAAGAGAAGCCAATACACATATACCGAGTAAAACGATAGAAAGTATAAGTACTTTCATAAAATTTTTCGGTATAAGTAACTGCTTATTTTCTGAAACGGATGTATGATCCATTTTATTTCACTTTGCTTACAGCTTCTGAGAGTAATGTTAAATACTCATCAATTGAGTACTCAATTGAAAGTGGGCTTGGAGTACCTGCTGCTGCAAGTGGAGTGTTATCTCCAATAATAACAACAGACCCTCTCTCGATCGCTGGTATTTTTCCAAGGATTGGATCAGCCTGTAGAGCTGCAAGTGTATTTTCATCACCATATGATACTAAAATTTCAGCATCATTAAGCATGTCTGCATTTTCAGCACTTACTTCTATATAGAAACTATTAGGATCAGTCATTTGACTTGTAATACTTTCAGGATATTCCATTCCTAGCTCAGTAAGGAAAGCTCCACGTGGATCTCCTGGTGAGTAGATGTAGAACTTAGATAAATCTTCGGCACTAATACTTACAAATGCAGCCTTTTTCCCTTTAATTTCAGCATGTTCACTAGCTTTTTCTTCAATTAATTTCTCTGTGTCAGCAATAAGTTGTTTACCTTCTTCTTCCATTCCCATACCCATAGCATTGAATGTGACTTGTTCACGCCATGAAGCTACCCAAGGGCTCGTTTGATAGGCAACAACTGGAGCGATTTCACTTAATGTATCATATTCTTCTTGAGTAATACCAGAGTATGCTGCAAGAATAACATCAGGATTAACATCTGCAATTGCTTCAAAATCTAAACCGTCAGTATCTTGAAAGATAGTTGGCGTTTCTGCATTAAGTTCTTTTAACTTTTCTGAAGTCCAAGGTAACATACCGCTATCATCTTGAACACCATAGTTTGCAGCTGAGAAACCTACAGGCACAACACCAAGAGCAAGAGCGACGTCATGGTTTGACCATGCAATCGTAGCAACGCGTTCAGGTTTTTCTTCAATAGTTGTTTCACCAAATGCGTGTTCAATCACGATTGGATATTCAGTTGCTGCTTCTTCGGTTTCAGAAGTTTCCGTTGTAGACTCTTCATTCGGGGCTGGTTCAGATTTTGCATTTTTTTGCTCACTTGAACAACCAGCAAGTACAATCAGGAGCGTTGCAATTAATAATGTAGTAATTAATGAAGTATTTCGTTTTACGTTCATTTGTATATCCTTCCTTAATTTAAGTTTGTTTGATAATAATTATCATTATCATTAATGTATATCTTAATTGAGAAATTGTCAATAGAATATTCAGAGTTCAGTACAGGTTAAAAAAACGAACAAAGGTATGAGATTCTCATTTTTAGAGGCTTTAATAAGGCGGGAAAATAGAAGCAATGAATACCTAAAATGATTATCATATGAAAACAGAAAAGGGCTGGAGAGAATATCCTTTGGACACATTTTACCAATTGGAGTGTGAGTGCTTAATCTCTTTAACAAACGTTTATTTATTTTATAAAAAAATAGCACTATTTCTCAAAGGGAATAGTGCTATTGACTGTTAAATGAATTTTTTTCTACGAACTTTAATAGCTAAAACTGAGCCTAAAATGACTACTAATAATCCTAAAGCTAGTAGGTTAAACGTGCTAGTTGCAGTGTTGGGTAATTTTTGTTTATCTCCAGAATTTTCAACCTGTTTTTCCGGATCTTTAGTGCCCGGATCTTTAGTACCCGAATCTTTAGTACCCGGATCTTTAGTGTCTGGATCATCAATGCCTGGATTCTCAGTGTCCGGATCTTCAGTGCCTGGAGGATTTTCTGGATTACTATTGTCTTCTACTTTCCTAATAATAACATTGTCAATAAATACATCCTGTATTTCTGCTGGTGTTAATCCATCAGCATCTTTTCCTAAAGCAAAACCAAATTTGGCTGATGGATCTGTTGGTTCAGTCATTTTAAACTTGTAGGTAAATGTCTGTAATGTATCTGTTAAATCTACCGCTTGATCAAAGTATCCTGTCCAATTGTTGTCTTCTTCACCATTATGTTGAATTTGTACACGTAATGGTCGTTCCACAGTAGACTTTGCATCAAAAGATACCTCATAAGTAGCATCTTTTTCGATATTCATTCCATGTTGGAATAATTGAATGTTCCAATCAGCAGTACCAATATCAGTAATACCTGCTTTAAATTGTCCATCTTCGTTAACTGCAAAAGTTGCTTTACCAGGATTATATGCTTCTGCACTCCAACCAGCTAAGCCGTCAAAGATTCCATTTTTAACAAGGTTATCTTCTACCTGCTCCAATGGTAGTCTTTTCATGAATACATTATCAATGTACACATCGTTTTGATTACCACCAATATTAAATTGGAGCTCAGATCTATTATCCGTTGCAAGATTATTTGTAAAATCTAATGTGTATTTTTGTGTAGTTGGTGTTAAGTTAACTGTTTCTTCATGTATTATTTCAGATTTTGAGTTCGTTATAGCTACCTGAATATTTCTTTCTGCTTCTGCACTTGCCTCGAAGGTTAATTGATATGGTTTTTCATTTTCTAGGTTAAAGCCATTTTGAGCTAATTGTACTGAATTTTTATTGTTACCACCATTGCTAATTAGTGCTTCAAATCTTCTTTCATTAACTGCACTTCCGATATATTTAGTTGCTTTTGCTGATTCGTCTGTTCTAAATTCCCAATAACCCATTCTCTCAGTACCTTGGTCAAAAGTACCGTTATAGATGTAATTTCCAGTTGGAAGTGGATCTCTTACAATTTTTGATGGATCAACAGGAGGTGCATCGGCAATTTTCTCTAATTTTACATCATCAAGTGAAATATCACCGTCGTTTAGTCCCATATTGAATTCATATCGAGCTTTAATATCTGTTTCATCATTCATAGTAAATTCAAATGAATAATCTTTCCAAGAGGTTGTTAGAGTGAAGGGATCTTGACCAGCATAATCTTTCCAACTTCGATCTCCATCTCCACCTATTTTAACTTTTACTTGTCTTTCAGCCTCTGCTTTTGCTTTAAAGGAAGCTTTATACTTAGCTCCTTTTATAAGATGAATTGGTGCTTGAAGCAATTGAACTCCGTGCTCGACATTACCGCCAGATTGAATTTGTACATCCATTGCACCGTTATTTGGTGCAAGATTAGCCATTGCGCCACCATCTTTAGAGAATGTCCAATAATCAGAGTATTTAACACCTTCTACACCGTCTACATCAGAGTCATCTATATCAAAGCTACCATTGTAAACGTAGTTACCATCCTCAAGAGGAGCTCTAACATCGTCTTCTTTCTCACTTATAGGCTTATCACGCACAGGGTACTCATCTTTTTGATAGACTTTTACATAATCAACTGCCATTTGTTGAGGGAATACCGTAGTTTCATCAGGATTGCCTGGCCAGCCGCCACCTACTGAAATGTTCATAATTAAGAAGAAATCTTGATCAAATGGTGCTGGATAGGTATAGTTATCGGCATTAGAATCACTTTTATTGAACCAGTCATTTGCAGTGTGATATAAATTTCCATCAAGGTACCATCTAATTTCACCAGGTTCCCATTCAATGCTGTAAATATGGTAATCATCAGCAAAAGATTGACCCTTAGGTAAATAATAATGTCCTTGTCGTTGTTGATGCGGATTACCGAAGTGGATCGTTCCATGGATTGTACCAGGTTCATGTCCTAACAGTTCCATAATGTCAATTTCTCCACTAACTGGCCATGTACCATAGAATGGTTCATCCTCTGGCATCATCCAAATTGCAGGCCAGATTCCTTGTCCTGAAGGCATCTTCGCTTTTACTTCAACTTTTCCATACGTCCATTTTTGTTTACCTTTGGAAATGAGTTTAGCAGATGAGTAATTATATGTTTTTCCATCTGCCTCTGTAATGTCTTCTTTCCTAGCCTCAAGAATAAGAGATCCATCTTTAACAAAGGCATTATTTTCTGTATACGATTGTATTTCTCCGTTATATCTACCATTTGTAGGAACATCATAACTCCAGTTTTTCATGTTTATATCGTTGCCATTAAATTCGTCAGACCAAATTAATTCCCAATCTTGTGAAGCTGAGCTTGTACCATTTGATGGGTTTTCAGCAGCTGAAACAATACTTTTAAAGGGAAAGCTTGAACTAAATAGAATAACTGCAATTGAAAGGATAACCAATTTTCTAAAATTCATCATTAACCTCCATATTATTAGAATTTTATTGCTAAATGTTTGTTAAAAGTAATCACCACCTTTAAAGAAACCGGTTTCTATAGATTGTATAAAATATTCATATATTACTTGAAACTATTTCAAAGTGAAATGGTTAAAATTTAATCTAGTTATCTCCTTATTAAGAAAGTAATTCCGCACCTACTAACGCGTGTTAGTAAAAGTGTAAAAAAAAACATTAATCACAGTTATGTATTTGCCAACAGTAACAGAAAACGCTTTCAATAACGATATTAAACGATAAATCAGAAAATTTCAATCACTTTGAATGAAAAAATTCCCAGTGTCTTTAATATTTAATTCCCACTAATTAAATTAGGTCTATGACCTTATGGAAGCCTCTCTTTATTTTAAAATAATGAATTTAAATATGGAATAAATCACCAAATATATTTTCTGATATAATATGATACATATCATTGATTAGGTGGAGACTTTATGCGCAGTGAGGACTTAGCTAAACTTTTAGGATTATCTAGAAGTACAATATCAAGAGTTATTAATAATTACCCAGATATACCACAATCCACAAGAGATAGAGTTTGGAAGGCTATTGAAGAATACAATTACGCTCCCAATGCTTCAGCACAAAAGTTAGCTGGCATAAAAAATAAAATGATTGCAATCATTTTATTAGATGTAAAAGATAGTGAGGAACCTCATCATATCAAATCAACGGATGATACTTTAATACATGATAACCCGTTTTTTTCTCCAATTGTTAGTGCAGTCAGTGACCAAGCAAATAAAATGGATTATTATGTTCTTATCTCTATTGCATATTCAAAAGAAGATTTAAAAAAAGTCCAAAGTATTTTTTATCAAAAGATAATTGATGGAGCCATTTTTGTAGGGACGCAGGAAGCAGAAAACGATCTTATATTTAATTTGATAGAACAAAAACATTTCATTGCTATGATAGATACGAGTGAGGTTTATAACAAAAATCACAATGCGATCTATATTAATGCGGATAACTATGAAGGTAGCGTTAAGGCGGTATCGTACTTATTGGAACTTGGACATACTTCTATTGGCATTATTACCGGAAATTTAAATAAATTGTCTGCAAAAGAAAGGCTAGCAGGATTCAAAACAACGCTAATGCAACACGGAATAGAGATGACAAAGGATGCTATTTACCATGGTGATTTTACGGAGAGAAGTGGATACGAAGGTGTAAAATATCTCCTTAGAGGGCCTAATCCACCAACAGCCATTTTTGTAAGCAATGATACGATGGTAATCGGTGCCTATAAAGCAATAAGTGAATTAGGGTTACGCATTCCGGAAGATATTTCAATCATTGGATTCGATAACTCATTTTTTTCATCTTATCTAAATCCACCACTAACAACAGTCGAAATTTCATTTTCAGATATCGCTAAAAAAGCAACAACCCTTCTTATTGAATCAATTGAGAAAGAACAGCAACAGGGGATTGTAGAGAAGGTGAATGCTACTCTTATCAAAAGAGGATCTTGTCGAGCAATTAAAAGTGATGACGAATGTATGAAGATTTAACCATACAAGTAACTATGATCGTGCATTAAAAAAGAAGACAGGTTTAAGTAACCTGTCTTCTTACAACTAGATAACGAATTATTTTTAAGGTCTCCTTAAAACCTCACAAGCACCTGAACCAAATCTTCAATCCTACCATCTCGTGGACTTCGAGTGTAAATCCATAGCTCTCCAGACCGAGCAGTCGGTTGCTGATTAAATGTGATTGGAATGGAGAAGGATCCATATGCAGGGGCACCTGCTGTTGTTTGGATCGGTGCTTCCTGGGTTACAACTTGACCATTATCATCAACAATACGATAGAGAATGACTCCTTCAAAGGCACGGGCAAATCCTGATAGCTGCTGTCCAGCACGAATAACTGTCCCAGGTAATGGTTGAAAAACAACAATATTTTTAGACGTTGGAAGCGGGATAATAAGTTGATACCCAGGGTAAATAACATCAGGTGAGATACCTAGTCGCTGGCGATTGGCATTAAGTAGTGTTGATAAAGAAATGCCAAAGCGTTTGGCAAGTTTGTTTAATGTGTCTCCTTGTTCAACTAAATAAACAAGAGCAGGAACACGAAGAACTTGATTCTGATAGATAACGTTAGGGTTAACAATTTGTGTATTTACCCCTTGAAGTAAATCGACATATGTTGAATATCGTTGAGCGATCCTATTTAATGATTCATCAGTACTAACAATGTGATTCACCTGTCTATTACCAGGTGTTGAGATAACTAATACCTCACCAGGAAAGATGAGATATGGATCTGTAACAGGAGGGTAGATCGCATTTGCTTCTACTAGAAGAGGAACAGTTCCTCCAATTCTCGAGGCTATGGAATACACGGTGTCTCCTTGTTTAACCGTGTAAACAAAAGAAGTACCATCAACGATAGGCATTACGATCACTCCTATGAATGTTTTGCTAATCGTATTTATGATATTCGTTGACTTAAGGAAGGATGATGATTATAGAAAACTAGTAAAATAAATTTTTTTACTTTATGATGGTACTCTTTAGATCATCCTTAAAATCTATTCCATAACAGGCATAATTAATATAGAAAAAAATCACAAACCAAACCTCTTGAGTGAAAATATTGAAAGATCAAACTTGCTTTGTCCGTTCACTGCTAACTCGCTTAATACTTCTCCCATTACGCTCGCAAATTTAAAACCATGTCCAGAGAAACCACATGCAAAAATAATGTGATCATGCTTAGGATGGTGATCGATAATAAAATGATTGTCCCTTGAAATTGTATATAAACAAGTTTTACCTTGATTTAGTAATCCGTTTGCTTCGGGCATGTAGTTTTTAAGGAAAAAACGGAGTTCGTCTTCATCTGTATCAAATAGTCCAAAATTCTGAGTATGCTTGTTAGGATCTATATCTTGTCCACCATCTGATCTTCCAATTTTAAGACCTGCCCCATCTATGTTTGGGAATCCATAACACATATTTTCCTTATCCTCTATATAAAAAGATGGGAAGTAAGCAACATCATACAGGTCAGCAGGTGCGTCAAACCAACCGAAGGCTTTACGTGTTGGTTGAATAGGAAGTGCTAGATCTGGTAATAGTTTAGAAGCCCATGCACCAACAGTAACAATGACCTTTTTAGCCCAAAATACCTTACTTTCAGTTATAATTTTGACAACAGATTTGCCATCTGTTTCAATTTGCTGAACAGGAGTATTTGTCTCAAGCTGTGCTCCATTATTAATAGCAATTTCTTTATAGGCTTTAATAGCATTCTCACTGTAGATTAACCCTGATTCTGCTTCAAAGCACCCTATAAAATGTTCTGGAACAGAAAATCCGGGCCATCTTTTTTTTATTTCATTACTAGTAAGGACCTCTATAGGCAATTCGTATTTGTTTGCAGCAGCTATTGTTTCCTGAAGAAATGGAGAGTCTTTTGGTCCGAGTCCAATAACACCTGTTTTTTCAAAAATCTTATAGCCAGTCTGTGATTCTAACTCCTCCCATAATTGTTGAGCGCGTTTTACCAAACTTACATACTGTCTGCCTTCACCATAGGCATGCCGAATCATCCGAGTATCTCCATGGTGACTTCCGCGATTATGTGGTGGATCAAAGGCGTCTATTAAAACAGTCTTTACTTTCTGTTGAGCTAAAAAGGCACCAGCTGCCATTCCCATCGTACCTGCACCAATGATTGCTACGTCAAAAATATTATTCGTTTCCAAATTATATGTCTCCTTATAGATAATAAAATTTTATTGTTTGCTTGGAACTTATATGTATGTTTTAAACCATGAAATGGGAGTTAGTAGAAATTTTGTTTGACAATAGTCTTAATATTAAATAATATCATAATATATTAAAAACTGAATATCTTATCACGAGAGACTGAGGGACAGGCCCGACGACGTCCAGCAACCATCATTTTTTATGAAAGGTGCTAATTCCTGCAGAGTGTTTCATTCTGAGAGATAAGGTTTAGATAGTAAAGCCTCTTTCTGATTGAAGGAGGCTTTTTTTATTAAGTTTTTGGAACTTGTGATTATTATATATGATAATTCGAAATTTACATAAAATTAAAAATAAATATTGCAATGCCGATTCTATTCGTTATAATAACAATATTATTCCTATGATTTTAGTAAGAATTAAACAATGACATCATAATCTATTAAAAAAGGAGTCAATGAATGAAAATGAAAAGAAAATCTCGTTTACTTGTACCAATAATTGCACTAATAGGACTAGCTGGAATAGTAAGTGGTTGTTCATCAAAAGAAACAGCAAATGAAGATACAGGCGATAAAGTCATTTTAGTTGGAACACAAAATGATTATCCACCATTTGCTTTTGCTGATGAGAACAATGACCTTACAGGATATGATATTGACGTAGTGAAGGAAATTGATAAAAAGCTAGATGGTTATACGTTTGAATTTGTTGCAACACCTTGGGATAGTATGTTTCTTGCACTAGAATCAAATAAAATTCAAGCAGTTGCTGATCAAATTGCCAAAACACCAGAACGTGAAGAGAAATACTTATTTACAGACGAATCTTATTTTGCTGCAGAAACAGTTATTGTTGTGAAATCGGGTCGAACTGATATTAAATCAATAGAGGATTTAGAGGGTAAGAAGGTAGGAGTATTGGCTGGTGATTCTTATACGCTTTTGCTAGAAGAACATAATAAGAAGGCTGAGAATGACATTATTTTAAAATATAGCGAAAGTGGTACTCCTTCAGAGATTTTACAAGATGTACAAAACGGGCGTATTGATGCCTATGTTAATGATCCAATCATGATTAGCACCGTTATGGAAAAGTATGATCTTGATGTAGAAGTTGTTGGGCAGCCAATCGTTCAAGATGACATGGGAATTGTATTTAAAGCTGAGAAGCAGGGTGAAGATTTAAAAGCACTGGTCGACCCCGTTATTAAAGAACTGAAAGAAGATGGAACATTAGCTGAGCTTTCGAAAAAGTGGACTGGTGGAGAATATATCCCTGAATAGGGTTGGAGAAGGAAATACAAAATGGAGAATTTACTAGATATTAGTTTTTTAATAGAAAGCTTTCCTGCTATCGTTGCAAGGTTACCTATTACAATTGGAATTGCCGTAGGTTCATTAATTATAAGTTTAGTTATTGGACTTGCTACCGCACTTATAAAGATATATCAAGTTCCAGTATTGAAGACAATCTCTTCTTTTTATGTATCTTTTATAAGAGGCACACCATTGTTGGTGCAGCTTTATCTTGTTTTTTATGGAATTCCAAAAGTCATTTACTTGTTTCAAACAGAATATGGTTTGCTTCAAAATGTAGATGTAAACATTATTGCTCCTGAAGTTTATGCATTATTAGCATTTTCTATTAACTTGGGTGCCTATTTGTCTGAAACAATCAGATCAGCCATAGAATCTGTTGATCGAGGTCAGTTTGAAGCAGCTAAGGCTATAGGGATGAGTCCATCGCAGATGATGTTAAAAATTATTTTCCCACAGGCTTTAGCAGTTGCAATCCCTAATTTGGGAAATATGTTTATCAGTACAATTAAGGACACTTCACTTGTATTTATTATTGGTGTTATTGATATTATGGGACAAGCCAAAATTATGGGCTCACGTGGGTTGGCCTTTTTTGAAGTTTACATAGCTGTTTCTATCATTTATTGGATTCTATGTATCTTAATTGAGAGATTACTTATTTTAGTAGAGAAGCGTGTCCGGAGATATGAAAGAGGGATAGTCTCATGATTCATTTAGAAAATATCCATAAATACTTTGATCAACAGCATGTGTTAAGAGGGATTGATCTTTCTATTAATAAAGGAGAGGTTGTCTCTATTTTGGGGCCAAGTGGATCAGGGAAATCAACTCTATTACGTTGTATAAACTTCCTGGAGACTCCTACTAGTGGAATTGTTGAAATTAATGGTACGAGAGTAGATGTTGAGTCAGCAAACAAGGCAGATGTTCTTGCTTTAAGAACATCAACAGGAATGGTCTTTCAACAGTATAATTTATTTAAGAATTTAACTGTGCTACAAAATGTCATGATTGGCTTAACAAGTGTAAAGCGTATGAATCCAGTTGAAGCTAATAAAATAGGAAAAGATCTTCTTGAAAAGGTTGGCTTGAAAGATCGATTAAATCATTATCCAGCACAGCTTTCAGGAGGACAACAGCAAAGGGTAGGGATTGCAAGAGCACTTGCACTTAATCCAGAAGTGTTATTATTTGATGAGCCAACCTCCTCTCTTGATCCAGAGCTAGTTGATGAAGTTTTATCAGTGATAAAAGCTGTTGCAAATGAAGGGAATACAATGCTGATTGTAACACACGAGCTTAATTTCGCACGTGAGATTTCTGACCGAGTTGTTTTTATGGAAGATGGAACAATCCTTGAAGAGGGAACAGCAGAACAAATTTTCAGCAATCCTAGCGTTGAAAGAACGAAGAAATTTTTAAGTAAAGTATTAAAGAAGTAATGATGTGATTCCTTCTTGTAGCTTTACTATAGGAAGGAAAAGAATGAAATGAACCCAATTGAACAGATTTTAAGTGATTTTCCAATTATGATTATTGATGGGGCTATGGCAACAGAGCTCGAGAATTATGGGTGTAATTTAAATGATCGCTTATGGTCAGCCAAGATATTATTAGAAAATCCAGAGTTAATAAAACAGGTTCATACTGATTACTTTAAAGCAGGTGCAGATTGTGCCATAACGGCAAGTTACCAAGCCACAGTTGAAGGATATATAGAAAGAGGCTTAACTGAGGAAGAGGCAATCAAATTAATTAAAAAGTCTGTTCAAATTGCAACGAAGGCTCGCGATGAGTTTTGGGAAGAAGTTAATCAGCCCTCAAACCGACCAAAGCCGTTAGTGGCCGCTTCTGTTGGTCCGTATGGGGCATTTCTTGCAGATGGCTCCGAATATCGAGGGGATTACGAATTAGGCGAAGAAGAATTGGTTGTCTTTCATAGAGGAAGAATTAAAATCTTGGTAGAAGCAGGTGCTGATATCCTTGCCTGTGAAACAATTCCATGTCTTCTAGAGGCCAAAGCCATTATTAGAGTACTAAAGGAATTTCCAGGGGTTTATGCTTGGATTAGTTTTAGTGCAAAGGATGAAAAACACATTAGTAATGGAGATAAAATAACTGACTGTGCAAAAGAGCTAGATGGAGAGGAGCAAGTAGCGGCAATTGGTATAAATTGTTCATCTCCAAACTTCATTGACTCACTAATTAAAGAAATAAAGGGTAGAACCTCTAAACCAATTATTGTTTACCCTAATTCAGGTGAGGAATATGATGCAATGAGCAAGACATGGAATGAAACATCATCTACAAATCAATTTTCCTATAGTACTCAACGTTGGTTTGATGCAGGTGCGAAAATTATAGGTGGTTGTTGTAGAACGAAGCCTGAGGATATAGAAGCTATTACTAAATGGGCGCGCGGGTAATGGTTTAAATTTAAAATAATAATTACATCGTCAGAAAAGACAGGTAATAGGGATACCTGTCTTTTCTATTTCATAGTTAATTTTTGAGGAAAAAACACTTCAATTAAAAACGGCTTTTTAAATGTTTAACAAGAGGTTTTTCAATATATGAATGAACCAAGCATCCAACACATGTAATCATTACTAAGAGAATGATCGTTGTAGCTACTCCACCGATTTTCTCAAACAATCCTATCTTATAGAAAAGATGGGAAAAAGTATTTAACGGCAGGTTGTGAGCTAAATAGATTGATAATGACGCATTGCCTAAATAGTTAAAAAATCTTGGTAAGGTGATATCTTTTTGAAGATCAATTGAGGCGAGGCCAAAAATGATTAAGGCTGATGCTAAACCAGTGCTAACATCAAAGCTTAGGTTTATAATTTTATGGACCTCATTAAGCCATGTTAATGGAAAAATAAGAAAACCAACTCCAGCAATTGTTATGGCAAGCTGTAAATTTAATGTGGTACTTTTTACTAAATATGCACAAAACATCCCTGCTATAAAAATAAGGTTATATTCATAAAAAAGGAAATAAAAGATTGAATCTTCTGACCAGAAAATATTCGTTAAAAATCCAAGTGTTACTAAAGTCCAAACAAATAAAATAACTTTGGAGATAACTTGGTTTTTGAGAAATAATAAGGCGAAGATTATATAAAAATAAATTGTATAAACTAATGACCAGGCAATATCAAGTATAGGCTCCATTCCTTCAGGGTGTGGTATAAGGAGAAAAGAATGAACGATAGAATCGTAGTTTATCTCGTTACCAAGACCGAGGAATGGAAAAAATATAAGCACTGGTATAGCGATGCATGTTAGGATCCAATACAATGGATAAATTCTAATAAATCTGTTTATTAGATAGGATTGTAACTGACTAGGCTGTCCAAGCTTTTCCTGATAAATATAAAAAAGCATGAAACCAGATAAAGCAAAGAAATAATTTACGCCTCCAGAAATAGGGAGAGATGCTAAACCTAGTACATTATAGTCCCAATATCCTTTCATGTTTGCTGATACATGAAAAAGCATAACAAGGATCGGAACAATTGCCCGGGAAAACTGTATTAAGACCAGTTTTTTCCTCACACTTTACCTTCCTTTCTAAATGGCAGGAAACCTTGGGCTAAATTAAAAACTCAAGATTTCTCTAACCATTTATAGCTTTGTAATCGAGGAGATTAGGGTAGTAGAACATTCCCTGAGCGTTTCAGTTTATTCCAGCCAATTAAAACTCCTTTTGCAGCAAAGGCTAATGCTTTCCATACTGCATAAGTTAATAAATGACGGTAAACGATACGTTGTAAAACAAGTAGTAAAAGCGGTTTTGTACTCAATTTTTCTAGTCGAAATGCGTAAAATGTAACGAGAAGATCGACTAGGAAAAATAGGATATAATAAGTGACAATTCTTGGCGTATCACCGAACAGGCCGATTAAGAAAACAATATCAATAAGAGGTGTTAACGATTGGAATGCATATTGTGACCACATATAAGGAAGTCCGATGAATCCAAGTCCTTTTTGTTTTGGATTAAAAAGAGCTCCTGAATGCTTCCATAAGCATTGAAATATTCCATAACACCATCTAAATCGCTGTTTTATGAAACTCCTAATAGTTTCTGGTGCTTCTGTATATCCAAGTGCTTCAGGCTCATAATGAATGCGATAACCCATTCTGAGTAATTTCAACGTAATATCTGTGTCTTCTGCCAAGGTATCTCCAGCAAAAAAGCCTGCTTTAATAATGGCGCTTTTACGGAAGGCACCTATTGCTCCTGGAACGACAGTTATACAATTTAATTCATGAAACGCTCTTTTTTCAAGATTAAATCCTGTTACATATTCTACATGCTGCCAAAGAGTGATAAGATTTCGTATATTGCCGATTCGTACATTTCCAGAAACGCCTGCCACTTTTTTCTCGCTGAAATGGTTAACAAGTAAAGAAATAGTATCTGGAGTAATTGATGTATCAGCATCCAACATCACGATAATTTCTCCTCTGGCCTTTAAAACTCCATGGTTAATTGCTGCCGTTTTACCTTCATTTGGCTTTAACATTTGATGTAAAGGTCTAGAACTTTTCCTTGCTATTTTCCAAACGATTTCAGATGTTTTATCTTTTGATCCGTCATTAACAACAATGATTTCAAAGTAGGGATAATGGCTCCTAAGAATGGATTGTAGGGTTTTTTCAATAACGGTTTCTTCGTTATATGCGGGGATGACAATACTGACGTAAGGTTGATATCCTGGCGAGGTTTTAGAAAGTGAATGATTTTTGCTATGTTTAAGGCTGAAAAGGAATAGAATCAGTAAACGCAATATACCTAAAATAATGCCGAGCATAAAAATAACTGTACAAATATGAACGATCCAAATATAAATTGTGTTAGCAATTTTATAAAAGAATACGTATGGAAATGGTTCTTCTTCTACTTTAGGCATCATTTCTAGTCTGCTTTTATTTATAAGATCTGCTGAAGTAACAAACGTATAACCTTTATCTTTTAATGCTTTAATGATTTCTGGAAGTGCTTCGACCGTAGCTGATCGATCTCCCCCTGAATCGTGCAGCAGGACGATATGACCATCAGATAGATGATCTAGTGTGTTATTTAGAATGTCTTTGCTTGAAGTTACGTTCCAATCTTTTGGATCAATATAGGCCCCTACCATTGTGTAGCCCATTTCTTGAGATTGTAAGTAGGGCACTAACTCTTCGGTGCTATCAGACTCAAGATCTATTGTATAAGGTGGTCGATAAAGAGTTGTAGAGTGGCCGGTTATTTGTTGAATTAACCGCTGCGTTGAATTTAGTTCTGCCTGCAGCATTTTTGGGCTATCTTCTGTTATATCTGAGTGACTGAAGGTATGATTACCAATTTCATGTCCCTCTCGATGAATACGCTGAAGAATATCAGGGTAAAGCGCGGCCTTTTGACCTACAATAAAAAAGGAAGCACGAACTTGTTCTTTGCTTAATATATCTAAAATTTTTGGTGTGAAAGCTGGGTCTGGACCATCATCAAAGGACAAAACGATCTTTTTATCCGGAGATCCTCCGTATTTTTCAATGTAATGTAGAAGTGGATATTTGTGATAAACTTCATTGCTAATAAAACCGTCAGAATCTAATGTGATCTTTCGTTTTCCTTCTTGAGAAATACCTGATAGGCGAATAATTTCTCCGTTTCCTTTCGTCATAACCGGTATTGGATTTTCAATATTCTCTAAATTTACTGAAGTTGATTCCATGGTAAATGTATTACTAACATATTTCCATAAGCCGGGATCTTCATATCCTAGCTGATCAATTGCAATTCCTTTTACATCATGTGTTAACGCAACTTTTATTTGATTGTAAGAAGTAGCAGCGTCTAAAAACCAAATTGTATGAGGGACATTATTCTTTGTAAATCTAATATAAGGATTCATGCTGTTTGAGTCCCATTGAGCTTTAAGATTTGAAGAGTTAGCAGCCTCCATCACCTCGTGAAACATCAAACAGTTAACGAGTGCCTTTCTCTCCATATCCCATTCATATCCTTCATTGCTTAAAGATACGATTAACTTCTCGGAAGGAATAGGCAATTGCTCTAGTTTTTGTTGAAACCAATCAATGGGTGCAACAGGTTCTGGTTGCTTCAATTCATGTAGCTGCTTAAAGAACTTCACTATAATTCGATCTGCAGTAGCGGCAAGTTTACTATAATCATAGGCATCATTTTCAGGAGATACTGTTATCATGACTTGAAGATCACTGGTATGAAATTTCTGATATAATTCGGTCATAAACATCGTAAACGAATTTGTATTATCTACACTTATTTCTTTAAGATCAATATTGATCCCTGTAAATTGGTTTTCTCTAATCTTTTGAAAAAGTGAGTTTATTAAAACTGTACGAGTATTCTCTGTGTTGAGTAGCTCATTCAGAACAGCCTCATCTGTATCCTTCGCTAAAGAAAAAGTAGGCATTATCTTTACCTTATGTTCACGTGCTAAATCAATAATCTCTTCTTCATCTTCTACGCTGAGAGTTTTATCGGAATCCAGCCAATACCAGTTTGGAACCAATACTCCAAGGGAATCAATGTTATTCTTAAAAGATTGTTCACTTACCTTATCCCCAACTAAATAAAATCCATATATTTCCTCTTTTAATATCTTGTAAGGCTGCTGTTGATTCCTATCGGGGAGTTGGAATTCTTTTTTGGTTTCCTTAAAAGGTTCATTAACTGGCTGAATGCTAGAGCTCTTCTCAAGATGAACCTGAGGAAGTGCTGGGTTATTAAATAAACTAAAGCCGATAATTGAGAGTATCGAGGAAAAGAACATCAGTAAAATCAGTAAGGCTAACCAAATTTTCCTCCATCGTTTTCCAGTAGTATCTTGGAATATGAATTTTTTCCTACTTTTAGACTTTCCTTTATTAAAAAACATACATTCCCCCCGTCCTGTTGTTGTGCTTAACTAGTTGATAAAGGGTGGTTGTGTTTTATTTCCTTTTTTTGGTAAAAAAATAGATGTATATTACAAAGTCTATTCGTAAATAGGAAAAAAGTTGCTTGTTCCTATAGGATATATTTACGATTTTAAAGTATGTAATATGAAGTTATGAAAAAAAAGATCATGCATTTTTCACTTGCTTCTCACGTTACGTGAGGTTTTATGATGATTATAGAATCTTAAAGGGAGGGATCATTCATGGAGGAGAAATATTCCATAGGTGAATTTTCTAAGAAAACAGCAACAACAATCCGCACTTTACACTATTATGATGAACTTGGTCTATTAAAGCCTTCATATGTAACAGAAAAGGGAAGACGCTACTATACAAATAAAGACTTTGTTACTTTACAAAGAATTGTTACACTTAAATTTTTAGGTTATTCATTAGAGCAAATTAAGGGATTTTTCCAAAAAGAAACTTGGGACTTGAAGGATACTCTTACTTTTCAAAGAAAAGAGATGATTCAAAAGAAAGAACAAATTGAAAATGTGATTAAGGCATTAGATCGTGCTCTTCATATTGTAGAAGATCATAAGGAAATTGACCCATCTATCTTTATAACACTCATCAATACGGTTCAAATGGAAAATGAGCAGAAAGAATGGCTAAAAGGTTATATAGATGAAGAATTAGTAGATGAAATATATAGTGTTCCTGAGAGCAAACAGTTGGAACTAGAAAAAAAGTGGGTAGAAATATCAACGGAGTTAAAAAAATTAACTAATCTTGTTCCAGAGGATAGTCAAGTTCAAGAACTGATTGATGAAATGATGTATCTTGTGAAAGATTTAACAGGTGATGATCTTGGGTTTGTTCAAGAGATTTCAGATAAAGAAGTGGAAGATGATAGATGGCTGTTTCATTCACCATTCTCAAGCGAAGAGGAAGAATGGATGGCAAAGGCTTTTGATGTTTATTTAAAAAAGAAAGGTGTGAATGTAAGTTATGGAAACGGAACAAAAGAACCTTCCTAAAGGAGATCATATTCGTACTTTCTGGCTTTTAATTAAAGATTCGAAGCCACCTGTCAAAATATTATGTGTGGCTGTTATTCTTAGCTTACTCGAGACAGGGGCTGGGCTAGTTGTTCCTTTATTTACAAAGTCACTGGTGGATCAGCTCTCACAATCAGCCTTAGAATTATCAGTTATCCTTTTGTTAGGTTTTGCTTTTGTTGTGCAAACTGTTTCATCTGGCTTTTCCTATTATTTTATGACGTACTTAGGAGAATCTATTGTCGCCTCTATTAGAAAAAGACTTTGGCAGCATGTGCTTCATTCTCCGATTCCTTATTTTGATCAACATGAATCGGGAGATACAATGAGTCGGATTACACAGGATACCAATACAATTAAAACGTTAATTACTCAGCATTTGATAACCTTTATTACTGGATTAATTACGATCATTGGCTCTATTGTCATTCTTATTATAATAGATTGGAAGATGACATTAATTATGCTTATTGCTGTTCCAGTGTCGATAGCGATCATCATGCCGCTTGGACAAAAAATGTATAAAGTTTCCAAGCTAACTCAAGATGAGATGGCAGGGTTTTCTGCTAACTTAGGGAGAGTATTATCTGATATTCGTCTTGTTAAAGCCTTTCTAGCAGAAACAACAGAACAAACAAATGGAAATAAGCGCATCGATCATTTATTTCAATATGGCTTAAAGGAAGCGCGAATTCTTGCTATCATTACTCCTTTAATGTCTTTTACGATGATGCTTGTTCTCGTCTTATTAATTGGCTATGGTGGTGTTCGTGTCGCATCTGGTGCTTTATCAGCCGGATCTCTGGTTGCCATCATCATTTATATGTTTCAAATTGTTGTCCCCTTTAGCCAAATGGCAGGCTTCTTTACTGCCTTTCAAAAGGCGATGGGAGGAGCTGAGCGAGTTCAGCAGATTTTGGCCTCTGATAAAGAATCACATGCTGAACACCTTCATGTAACAAATCCTTCTCAAGATATCCAATTCAAAGGAGTAACCTTTGGATATAAAAAAGACAACTCTATTCTAAACAACATGACTTTATCGATTCCTACTGGAAAAACAACAGCATTTGTTGGTCCAAGTGGAAGTGGAAAAACAACATTATTTGCCTTACTCGAAAGATTTTATCTTCCAAACTCAGGGGAAATCTTATTTGGAAATACAAATATAAAAGATTTTAATTTGAAATCATGGCGTAGTCAATTTAGCTATGTATCTCAGGAAAGCCCATTGATGTCAGGAACAATTCGAGAAAATATTATATACGGTATGGAAAGAGAAGTTTCTGAGGAAGAAATGAAAACAGCAGCAGAACTTGCCAATGCTTCAGAATTTATTTCCCGCCTTCCAGGAGGATTTAATACCGAGGTAGGGGAGCGAGGGATCAAATTATCTGGTGGGCAAAGGCAACGAATTGCGATTGCTCGAGCTTTAATACGTGGTCCAAAGATTCTTTTATTAGACGAAGCAACTTCTAACTTGGACAGTGCTTCAGAGCTCCTAGTTCAAAAAGCTCTTCAGCATTTAATGAAGGGGAGAACAACACTTGTTATTGCACATCGGATCTCAACGGTAGTTGACGCAGATCAAATCGTTGTGTTAGACGGTGGAAGAATAACAGGAGTTGGCACACATCATGAGCTAGTTGAACATCATAATTTATATCGAAAACTTGCAAAACAGCAGCTTCAGAATGGAGAAGTAGGGAACCATACGATTCCATCTCACATTGTTAATAACTAAATAGAAGTAAAAAGGTTACCGCATCATAATAACCGGCTACATTACTTTTCATATAGTAGTTCACACTAAGATTAAAAAGCAATTTGGCAAGTAAATCAGCAAAGAAAAATGCTTGGAGATATATATGCTCCAAGCATTTTTTATACCAAGATAAGCACCCGATTAAGCTTTTCCCAATCTTCAAGAATCGTCAGGAAATAAGCGGAGAAATTCCTCTTAATGAGGAAATAGCATGAAAAATAGATTAAATAGACGGAAAGATTTCGCCTATTTAATCGAAAAAGAGGCAAATGGACCATTTTACTGTGCTAAACCGGAAAAATTCCGCTTATATCCCCAAACTGAGTTTCATTTTTCAGTTTAACCGGAAAAACTCCGCATATTTATACTCTCGGTTTTGTATTCGGAAACCGAACCCGTTTGCATCATAAACGGTGCGGTTTTATGATTAACTTTTATTAAAAACCAAATCGTCAATGAAGTCTTATGTGTTACTTTAGACCTACTGTACTGGTTAACTAGTAAAATTATTTTTCGATAATTATTTGAGTTAATTTCATAATAATAACTCTTAAATCAAAAAACGAACATTTTTCTTCATCCGGAACTTGTTAATAAACAATACACGGATAAAAATACTAATAAAGGTGAAATTCATACGTTTTTTGG
This sequence comes from Bacillus sp. AFS040349, assembly GCF_002577655.1. Lineage (NCBI taxonomy): Bacteria > Bacillati > Bacillota > Bacilli > Caryophanales > Bacillaceae > Bacillus > Bacillus sp. AFS040349. The sequence goes on from NZ_NUMC01000019.1 coordinate 42,775, forward strand.
TAACAAATGATACATTATGAAATTGATTCATTTAACAAATCAATAATTCTATTGTGTGTAGAGTAAAGAGCTTTTTATAGTTAATACATTATTATATTTAATTAAAATTTGTAGGGATTGTAAGATAAATGTAAATATTCACCTAATTTTCTCAAGAAAGAAGTAGGTAAGAATTAGTAGATAAGTATTATTGTTATAGATGTAAGCGTTTTATATACTAAGTTGTAAGTACAAATAATAAATGAAAGGGAGGTATTGTAAGGTTGAGTAATAGATAATAAAATAACTTGTACGTATAGTTTGTGGTGCAGTATATGCTTTTAATAATTTTATACTCACTAATGAATACTGAGCTTTGTATGGAGAACAAAGGAGGAGAAAAGGTGAAAAATAATCTTAAAAGATTTTTATCTGTTTTTTTATTTTTGTTATTAGTCATACCAAGTAGTACCCTCGGCTATGAAAAAGAAAGCAATAGTGAATCACTTGAATTTAGAAATGCTTCAGTACATGATCCGTCTATCATTAAAGATCCTAAAACGGGCACTTACTATGTGTATGGCTCACATATTGATGCAGCTAAATCAACAGATTTAATCAATTGGGATAATTTTACGAATGGATACACAACTCCAAATAATAAGGTGTATGGCGATTTGTCAGCAAACCTAGCAGAGTCATTTCAATGGGCTGGAGAAGATGATGCGGATAGCAGAGGTGGCTTTGCAGTTTGGGCTCCTGATATTTATTGGAATAAACATTATGTAAATGAAGATGGCTCGAAAGGTGCTTACATGATGTATTATAGTGTATCTTCTACTTATATTAGATCTGCCATAGGAATAGCCGTATCAAAAAATATTGAAGGGCCATTTAAATATGTTGATACGATAATGTATTCTGGTTTTACTAATATGGAGGCCTATGATCGAAACAGTGAAGTGAATAAGCATTGGGAGAATACAAATCTTTCAGATCTTATTGAAGATGGTGTTATTGACGAAGTAAATCCAAATTGGTTTACAGAAACTGGTACGTACAATAATAAGCTCTACACGAATGCAATTGATGCCAATATCCTTGAAGGGAAAAATGGTGATTTATACATGACCTACGGATCTTGGTCTGGTGGGACATTTATTTTAGAATTAGATAAAAAAACAGGCTTGCCAAAGTATCCTGGTAAGGATGGAAAAACAAAAGATGGAAGAATGATTGATCGATATTTCGGAACAAAAATAGCATCAGGCTATGGAAGATCTGCTGAAGGAACTTATGCTGTATATGATAAGGAAACAGGCTATTATTACTTATATATCACATACGGTGGTTTAGCGTCAGATGGCGGTTATCAAATGAGACAATTTAGATCAAAAAATCCAGATGGACCTTATGTTGATGCCAAAGGAAACTCGGCTGTTTTTCCTGAATCATTTGATCTTGGAGTAGGAAACTTCCCGGGAAATGATGATCATAAAGATATTGGAAATAAAATGATTGGTAACTTTTTATTTAAAAGAGATCTTGGTGAAGCAGGTACCGGAATCGGTACAGGTTACTTATCTCCAGGACATAACTCATATCTAATCGATAAAGAATTAGGAAAAGAATTTATCGTTACTCATACTCGCTTCCCACAACAAGGGGAGATGCATGAGGTTCGTGTACATCAAACATTTAAAAATAAAGATAAATGGCCAGTGCCAACACCATATCGCTATGCCGGTGAAACAATTGAAAAGGTTTTTAGAAAAGATGTGATTGGTGACTATAAATATATTAATCATGGAAAAGAAATCACTAATGAATTAACAGAGTCAAGCTGGATTAAATTAAATAAAAATGGAACTATTTCAGGTGCTGTAACTGGAAAATGGAAACTATACGGTAAGTATAGAGCGCAATTAAAGATCGATGGAGAAGGTACGTATGATGGCGTATTTATACGTCAATACGATCCTACATCACAAAGCTGGGTTATGACGATTAGTGCAATGTCTGATGAGGGAGTCGTGATTTGGGGAAGTTATTCTGAGGAATCTACTGATGAAGAATTAGTTCAAGCCATCAAACAAGAGTTGAGCACAAGTTTACCTACAACAGTCATTAGCAACTTAGCACTAGCAAAAGAAGCAACAAGAGGAGCGAAAATCACTTGGAAATCGTCTAATCCTGAGGTGATCTCTGCAGATGGAGTGGTAACACGCCCAAGCTCTGATTCTGAAGATGCAATAGTAGATTTAACTGCGACTATCGAATCTGGTGATGCTACAGATACTTTAACGATCTCTGTTACAGTGCTTGCAGAAGAAGAAGGTGGTTTATCAGGTTATTACAATTTTAATGATACGCTAGAAGATCAAACAGTTAATAATCGACATGCATCTGTTACAGGAAATCGATTAGATAATAGTGGTGGACAAATTACTTTTGCAGAGGGTGTTGCAGGTAAAGCTGCAAAATTTGATGGCAATTCAGGGCTGCGTTTAGGTGATGGATTAATTACAGGTGACACTTATTCTGTGTCCTTGTGGTTAAAGCCTGAACAAATTACTGAATTTACAACCTCTTTCTTTGGAGCGGAAACATCAAATAATTGGATTAGCGTTGTTCCGAAAACAGGTTGGGGCAATACGATGGTTTGGGCACATAACGGTGACCAATGGTTTGATGCTGTGACAGATACAACTATTCCAGTAGGAGAGTGGAGTCACCTAGCTTTTACTGTTAAAGAAGGGAATGCTATATTTTATATTAATGGAGAAGAAAAATTTACAGGTGGAAATTTCCCGAATGTATTTAATTCAATAGACGCAGTATTCGGTTTAGGTGTTAACTATTGGGATACTCCTTTTAAAGGATTTATGGATGAAGTTCGTGTTTATGATGGATTAGCAATTTCAGCAGATGAAGCGCGAGCTCTTTATCAAAATCCAGGCGGGGTAGTAACTGAATAATAATGTAAAAGGAGACTGTCAATTAAAATGTACCCTATA